>NZ_JBEYTS010000024.1:0-112354 GCF_040643155.1 Streptomyces sp. NPDC047453
CATCCTGATCCCACTCCCGCCGCGGGCCCCCCCCCCCGGCCGGGGGCCGGGCCGGGGGGCCACGGGTCGCGTCCCTCCCAGCACCGGATCGGCCTGGGAGGGCGTGGCGCGCTAGCTGACCACGAAGGTCGTGGTCCCGGTCGACGTCGCGTAGGAGCCGGTCGGCTGGTAGGTCGCGACGACGTCGTACGTGCCCGCCGTGGCGATGGCCGGCATACGGTAGTCGGCCTTGCCGCCGCCGAGCTTGACGATGCCGGAGTACGAGGCCCCGCCGCCCTGCCGGACGATGTGGACGACAACGGTGCCGTTCACCGGCCCGCTGCCGGCGGAGGTGACCTGGACCGAGATCTTCGGCTTGTCACCCACCTTGATGGGCGCCGGCGTCGTGAGGGTGGTGCGCGTCACGACGACATCCGGCGGCACCAACGCGCTGGTGCTGGTGCGGTGGACGCCACCGGTGTCGGTGCCGGCGTAGACGGCCTTCCCATCCGGGCTGACCGTGAGCGAGCGGATCGACATGGCGTTGAGACCGGCGCCGGCCGGCGTCCAGGTCCGACCTCCGTCGGCGCTCACGAATGCTCCTGACCCGTTCGCCGTGAGCCCGTGCGGTCGCCACGCCGCACTGCCGGCGACCAGCAGCGGCGCACCGGCCTTCGGCCCGTCCGGTACCGTCACGCCGACGAGAGCGACCATGTTGGCGTACGAGTCCGGAATCGTGGCGTCGGCGAAGGTCGCCCCTCCGTCGAAGCTGACGGCGACGCCTGGTTGCTTGCCAACGACCACGTGGCTGGGGTCAGCGGGGTCGACGTACACCGACTTGACCGGCGTGGTGGTGAGCTGCTTCTCGGTTTCGCCGTCGTCGTCGGTGCGGTAGAGGCCGTCATCCGTTGCCAGCCAGATCCGGTCGACGTTGGTGGGGTCGAACAGGATCTGGTTGATCCGCCGCCCGTCGGCGTGGGTGCGCCAGGTGGCGAAGCCGTCGTGGGAGACCATGAACCCGGCGTCGCTGATGGTGCCGTAGGAAACCGCGACGGTCTGCGGCTTGATGGGCGACACTGCGAGCGCAAACGGAGTGAACTCGGCCTTCGGTCCTACCTTGGTGAGGTTGGCGTCGGTCGCGTCGAGTCCGCCGGTCTTGATCACGGCGCCACCGGTGGCGTTGTTGCCGATCGCCCACACCTTGCGGTCACCAACGGGCGACTGCGCGACCTGCCTCAACTGCGCGCCGATCAGGCCCTCGTGGCCGATGGACCCCCAGTCCTGGGCGTCAGCGGAGAGGGCGCTCAGCGCCCGCACGTGCATGCCCTCGCCGTCCACCGCGCGCAGCACTGGACTGCCGTCACCGGCGGTGCCGACCGAGACACCGGTCACAGTGGTTGCGGAAATGCCCGACTTGGTCCACGTGGTGGCGTCCTGGGTGTGGTAGAGCCCGGCGCCCTCCATCGTCATCAGCACATCGCTGGCGGGGCGGCCCGGCCAGTGGTCGACGTCCATGGCGACCGGGCCACGCACCGGCAGTGGGTGCGACGTCCAGGTTTCGCCACCGTCCGTGCTCGTGCTGAACGAGCTCAGCCCGTTGAGGTAGATGGAGCCATCGACGGCAGCCATGGACGTGACGTAGCCCTGTCCGCTGGGGCCCTTGTCGGTCCACGTCGCCCCGTGGTCGGACGAGACGATCGCGTTGCCATTGAAAGCGACCCCGACTGCTGCGTTGTCGTCGGCAGCCATGGTCCTGACGAACTGGGAGGAACCCTTCGGTGTGAAGGTCCGGACGACCTCGGTACCGCCGCCCGCCGCGTCCGCCACGCGGTAGATGCCGTTGGAGGTCGACACGAGCAGGTCACTGCCGGAGAAGGCGGCGCCTGTGACGTTACCGGCCCAGCTGGCGGGGATGTGGCGCCATGTCTGCCCGGCGTCGGTGCTCAGGTAGGCCCCGTCGTCGACGATCGCCGCGAGGGCCGACCGGTGGCCGACCAGCTTGCTGATCGCGACGTCGGGGAACGGCAGCACGGTCCACGTCTTCCCGGCGTCGGGCGTGTGCACGATGCGTCCGTGATAGCTCGGGTCCAACACCGCCCTTCCCGCAGCGCTGTTGAGCGCCACGAAGAAGCCGCCCGGCTTCGACGTGTCGGCCACCGGGATCCCCCATCCGTCGGCGACCGGCATGCTCCGGACGCGGGTCCAGGTCTTGCCGTAGTCGGTGGTCACGAAGGGGTTGACCCCGGTCGGCGCCGTCGCGAGCGCCGTCCCCGGAGCGCCGGGCGACATCGCGACGGACTCGCCGGTGCCGAGAAGGCCGACCTGCTCCCAGTCGCCGGGCTGGTCTTTCCGCTCGGACTGGATGACCGCGTCGCCGGTGAGCGTGCGGCCGCCGACGGTCGTCTTGGCGTGCAGGCGGTAGGTGCCGACCTCGCCGAGCGGCACGGCTCCGCGGAACCAGCCCGGGTTGTCACCCACGGCCGTGAGCGAGGTCGTGGACGCGGCGCCGGACGGCGCGGTTGTGGTGAGCGTCATCGCTCCGTCGGGCGCCATCGGGGAGTAGACGAAGACCTGGCTCTGCCCGGTGGCGGGCGAAGGAGTCGCCTGGATCTGGAGCGGACGCACGTATGCGGCATACGGCACCCGGACGGTCGTGCCGTCCGAGACGGTGCCGACCAGCACGCCGGAGGTCTCGCCGTCGGTGGTGTCGATGGTGGGGTTGACGGTGAGCTCCACCGACGTGTCGCGGCCCGCAGCGACGGTCACCTTGGACTTCGACAGGGTCGCCTTCCCAGTGCTGGCGTCGGATGCCTGAACGGCCAGGTCGATGGTGACAGCGGTGGCTGCGCTGTTGTGCAGGACCACTGTCTCGGTGGGGTTGCCCCTGCCGGACATGTCGGCCAGGCCGAACGAGACGGCGTCGGGGGCGGCGGTGACGTGCTGGTCGACCGCTGCGGCGACGTCGAGCTTGCCTGCGCCCTGAGCCGACGGCGAGGCCTTGGCGTCGCTGGACGCCAGGGGCTGGGCGCTGCCGATCAGCGCCGCGCGGACCTGTGTGGCCGTCTCCTCAGGATGCGCCTGGACCATCAGTGCCGCCGCGCCGGCGACGTGGGGCGAGGCCATCGAGGTGCCAGAACTGCGGTACTGATTGCCGTCGACGTCGAACGACGACGGGATGTCGGACATGATCTCGAAGCCCGGGGCGACGATCTCCGGCTTGAGCGTCATCGCATCGCTGGGGCCCCGTGAGCTGAAGCCCGCCAGCTTGTCTGTCTGGTCGGTTGACCCGATGGTGGCCTTGGCGGTGCCGGCGAGCACCTGTTTCTTGAACGTCTGGTAGAGCCCCGAGGAGATGTTCATCATCACCAGGCTCTTGCGCCGCAGGTCGAATCCGCCGTTGTCGAGCACGCGGGTCTGCCCGAAGATACCGCCGCCCTGGCCGGGGTCGGTCGGACTCGTGCCGTACAGCAGTACTCCGGCGGCGCCGTGCTGCTCGGCGATCGTGGCTTGGGCGAGGTGGTAGCCGAGCACATCGCCGAGAGACGTCACCGGGTAGCTCCGCATGACGACGATGTCTCCGGTGACATCTCCCGCGGCGGCATACCCCGCCTCGGAGCCGTCACCCACGTCAACCAACTTGGCACTGATGCCACCTGATGGCGCGTTTGCCGAGAGCGGGAATCGCGTGACGTCGAGCTTGCGCGGGGTGTCACCGTCGAGGGTGAGGGTCGGGACGCTGACGCCGGTGATATCGGCACCGACCGCGATCACGCCGGGCGCGGCGGCCGGCGTACTGATGGTCTGGCTGTTGGGGCCGGCGTTGCCCGCGGCCGCGACGACGATGGTGCCCTGCTGCACGGCCGCGGTCGTGGCGCGCCCGACCGGGTCCGCGCCGTCGCCAGGCATACCCAGGCTCATGTTGACCACGTCGGCCGGGTGGGCGCTGAGCGGGTCGGTGGCGGCGTCCAGGGCCAGCAGCAGGTTGGCGATCGTGCCGCTGCCGCCGCGGTCCATCGCCTTCCATGCGGTGAGGGTCACGCCGGGCGCCATCCCGGTGAGGTTCGCGCCGCCCGCGCCGATGGTACCGGCCACGTGGGTGCCGTGGAGGTTGTCGTCCATGGGGTCGTTGTCGTTGTTGACGAAGTCGTAGCCGTCCACGACACGGTGTCCGGGTCCGAAGCCTCCACCCAGGTCGGGGAGGCTGTAGTCGATGCCGGTGTCGATCACGGCCACGGTCACGCCGTCGCCCTTGACGTGGGCGCCCTTGGCGTCGGTCTTCTCCCAGACCTGGGGCGCTCCGGTCGCGGGGATGTTCGCTTCGTTGAGGATGTGCGCGGTGGCGTCGACGGTGACCCGCGAGATGCCGGGGGTGCTTCGCAGCTTCGACAGCGCTGCGGGGTCGACCTCGGCCACGACGGCGTCGAGCACTCCGGTGACGCGATGATGCCTGTTGAGCTTGACGCCGGCCGCGCTCAGCCGGCTGATGACGGCATCCTGCTGACGCTCGACGGTGGCCTTGGCGCCCGCGTACTCGGCGTGGAAGTTACGCCTCGCCGCCTGCGTCAGGTTGCCGTGTGAGCGCGCCACCGCGGCTGGGCCGACGACGCCTGTGGCAGTCGGGCCGTCGAACTCGACAATCACCTTGACCTGGCGACCTGAGGGGGCCGCCGATGCTTCCCCAGGTGGCAGCGCCAGCGCGGCTGGGACGATCGCGCCGGCCGCGATCGCGGCCAGTCTTCGACGGGATATGTGAGACAAGGTGAGACCTTCCGATTCGCTTCGGGGGTTCCACCTGTTCTAGCGCGAGCGATTCGGGCAGCAACGAGATTCCTGTGGCACAGGTGGGACATGTCGCAACGGCGACAGCCGGCCCGCCGACTCTGGGAGTACGACGGGTCGGGCAGGTCGGACGGAACGGGCGTCGCCCGGCGGCCAGTGTGATGCGTCGGAAATCGCGGGCTCAAGGCCGCGTCCTACATGGTCAGTTGGCAGTTGTGCCGGCCATGGGGAGCGGACGGTGGGGATGGATCGTTCCGGACGGACTGTGGGAGACAGCGAGGCCGTTGCTGCCGCCGGCTCGCGAGTAACTCATCTCGTCGAGCACCTGGCGATGAGTACGCTGCCGCGGCTGCATCACGAGCACAACGCGTCGGTCACGCTCTCCCTCACGGACTTCACCGCTTCGGGGAGCACAGCGCAGGTGGCGGAGTTCCTCACCCGGGTCTGCGAGGCCCTGTCCGCGCTGCCGCTGGACGGCCCGGTACTCAAGGCGGGCCCGGCCTGGTTCCCGGCCGACGCACCCGGTCCCGGTCTGGCCTTCCACGGCGATCTCGATGACCCAAGGCCCTGCGGATGGCGAGCGCCGGAGTCACCGAGGAGGAACTCGCGGAGGAGCTGGCCAGGTTCCGCGAGGTCTGGCTCGACCCGCGGTCGGCGTCCTCCGAACTCGGCGAAGCGGCCGCGTGTCTGCTGCTCGGGGTCGACTATCAGGACGCGCCGACACGGCTGGACGCCCTGGCGAAGGTCACCCCGGAACAGGCAAGGCAGGCGTTCACCTCCGCGCTCGCCACCGCCCTGCTCGTCGTCCCGTGCCATGTGGAGGCGGCGCGGCGGCGGCTCTCTCACCCAGGAGATCTGCTCCACCACGCGTGTGTTCCCGCCGGACGGCGGGTGTTCAAGCCCTCGCTGTTCAAGCGGACCGTCCTAGCTCAGGGTTGGGACAGACTCGCTCGCGTGATCCCCCATCTGCGGACGCCGAGTTGCGGCAGGACGGCGACGCTCCTGGCCCGCTGCCGCAGGCTGGCCGAATCAAGCACCCAACGAAAAGGCGGTAGGCGTACCGACGCGCCGCGGTAGGAGTCGTCGGCGTTTCCCGGTCTTGCTTCGGGTCCCGGACCCTCTGGGGACTCATGGGGCCCGGCTTGAGTCCTGTCAGGTTCTGGTCCACTTCTTGTGGTCGTCTACCCGGCGTGGCTGGATTCACGGGCCCGACTCGAGGCCGCACGAACCAGCCTGGCCCGCCGTACGAGGGACGTAGCGGCCCTCTCCCACTCGGAATACGCGAAGGGGAACCCGGCCTCACGCAGCCGACCCGGCACCACTCGACGGCTCTTGAGCAGCAGTTCCGTGTCCGAGCGCAGCGCGAAAGCCCCCAGCTCGGCCATCCAGCGCGTCGCCGGCAGCCCCACCGGGATGCCCCAGGCCGTGCGCAGCGCCCGCATGAAGTCGCGGTGCGGGAGGGGGCCGGGCGAGGCGAGGTTCACCGGCCCCTCGAGGTCGTCCCGGGAGATCAGGAACTCCACCGCTCGCACGAAGTCCTCGTCTTGGATCCAGGAGACGTACTGCGCGCCGCCGGCCACCGGCCCGCCCAGCCCGAGTCGCGTCAGCCGCGACAGTACGTCGAACACACCGCCCCGATCCGGGCTCATGACCATCGCCGAGCGCAGCGCCACCTTGCGGGTCGCGGGAGTCGGTGCCTCGGCCTGCGCCCGCTCCCAATTCTCCGCGATCTCGACGCTGTACGCCCAGTAGTCCGGCACTCCGGCCTCCGAGCCTCCGACCACCCCGGTCGCCTCGTCGTGTGCCGCGTCGAAGCGGTGGGCGTAGACCGTCGCCGTACTCATCTGCAGCCAGACGCGCGGTGGCCGCGACGCGGCGGCGATCGCCTCGCCGACCACGCGCGCCGAATCCACCCGGGAGTCCATCATGGCTCGCAGGTTCTCGGCGGTGTAACGGCAGGAGACGCTGCGCCCAGCCAGGTTGATCACGACATCGCAGCCGTCGATCGCCGCGGCCCAGCGGCCGAGCGTAGCCCCGTCCCATGCGATGTCGTGCGCCCGCACGGGACGCCGGGTAACCACCGTGACCTCGTGGCCGGCCGCCGTCAGTGCACGGTCGAGAATCGTGCCCACCTGTCCGGTTCCCCCGGGCAGCACTACCTTCATCGAACCCCCTCGGCTCCGCTCGGCATCAGCGTAGCCCTACTTTTTGAACGCGTTCAACATGGGGGTCCGGTGTACGTCAGGGCAAGGCGGCAGACACAGGCGGGCGGATTGGCGTTCACACGGGGCCGTGATGTTCGGTCACGCCAACAGGATTCGTTTGCGTAGAAGTTCGAATCCCGCGCGGCCGAACATCTGGCAGCGGGAGCGAGGCCTCGGTCCGTTCGGCGCTGTCACCGCGCGCCGTGTCCTCATCGCCGACGAGCGATGAGGACACGGCGCCTGGGTCATCCCTCCTTCGTCAGCTTGCCGGCCGTCCGCGCACCTGGACCTCGGCGAGCGACAACGGGTCGGTCGAGGAGGCGAGTTGGACGCGGACGTACCTGCCGGTGGTGCCCTCCGGGAGCTGCACGGACGTGGGGCGTCCGCCCTGCCCGGTGACGTGGACCGCCGTCACGCCGGGCGTGGACCGGGCCGCGTCCAGGCGGTCCGCCGTGATGGGCTGGTCCGATGTCATGACCCAGAAGTCCCGGAGCCGGTTGGCGCAGCAGTCGGTGCGGTTCCAGATGTCGACCGTGGACAGGCGGGATGCGGTGCCGAGGTCCACCTGCCACCAGGCCTGGTCGGAAGGTTCCGCCGTGTGCGTCACGGACCTGGCGGAGAAGTTGCCGTCGGTGTTGCCGTCCACGGCCCGTGAGGCGGGTGCGTCCCAGGCCGTCGACTTCTGCGTCGCGGGCCGGCCCAGGGCGAGGTTCTCCAACGCCACCGTCACCTGGAGGGTTGCGGTCGTCGTCAGGCGCCCGTTGCGCAGCGTGACCTTGATCGGGTACGTCCCCGGTGCGCTGTCGGAGGGTGCCGTCACCGTGAGCGGGATCCGGCTCTCGCCCGCCCCCTGAAGCGGGGCGACGCGGATCGTGCCGGGGGTGACGGCCCAGCCTGCCGGTGCGTCGAGGGTGATGTCCGTCTGCGGTGCCCGGCTGCGGGACGTGTTGGTCACATCGAGCGTCCCCTGGACGGTCTGGCCCGGATGCACCTCCTTCGGCAGATCGGCGCGCGTACGCAGCAGGGTGTGGACGCCTGGCGTGCTGATCTTGAAGACGTAGGCGTACTTGCTGCTGGTGGCCGCGGGACCGGCGGCCGGGGTGTCGACAACGACGCGTCCGGCGGAGTCCCGGTGCCAGGGGAGTTCCGCTCCGTCCGAGCCGAGCAGCGTGATGCGGGTGCTGTGGTCGGCCGGGACGTCCGGACCGAGGGTGAGGTGGTCGCCCGGCCAGCTGAGCGCGGTCGCATAGAGGGCGCCGTCCTTGACCGTGTAGCGGACGTTGTCACCGCCGGCGGGTTCCTCGGCGTGGTTCCAGTACGTCGTGCCGTAGATGGCCTCGCCGTTGGTCTTCAGCCAGGCGCCGATGTCCCGGAGCCGCTGCTGCTGGAGTTCGGGGATGGTGCCGTCGGCGCGCGGTCCGATGTCGAGCAGCAGGTTGCCGTTCTTGCTGACGATGTCGACCAGCGAGTCCACCAGCTGATCAGAGGTCAAGTAGTCGGCTTCGGTCTCGTTCTGGTTGTAGCCGTAGGAGTGCGCGATGCCGCGGCTGGCTTCCCACTTGACCGGGTCGATGTCGGGCTTGACCGTGTACTCGGGCGTCTGGAAGTCCAGTTCCGTGCTGTCCAGCTCACCGGTCTGGATCTTGCAGCGGTTGGCCACGGCGACGTCTTTTGGCTGCGCGCGGTCCTTCGCCTGGTTGTAGAAGTGGGCGATGACGGGCGCCGTCTTCCAGTACGAGGCGGGCTTCTCCCACTGTCCGTCGCACCAGAGGATGTCGGGGTCGTAGTTGTCGATGAGCTCGCGCATCTGCGGCGCCATGTAGTCGTCGACGTAGTCGGCGACCTGCGGCGCTCCGGTGTAGGGCACGGTGGCCCCGGTGTAGGGATTGCGCACCGGCTTGCCCGTGTACGAGGGGTTGTACCACTCGTACAACGAGTAGTAGAAGCCCGTCTTGAGCTTGCCGTCCTTGCGCGCGGCCTTGAACAGATCGCCGGCCAGGTCGCGCCCGGGTCCCAGGTCCACGGTGTCGCGGCCGCTGACCTTGCTGTCGAAGAGGGCGACACCCTCGTGGTGCTTGGAGGTCAGCACGAAGTACTTGGCGCCCGCATCGTCGAACAGCTTGACCCAGGCGTCCGGGTCGAACTTCTCGGCCTTCCACTGGTTGATGAAGCTGTCATAGGGGGTGTCGGCCCCATAGGTGTCGCGGTGGTGGGCGTTCGTGGGGCTGCCCTGAGAGTTCATGTAGTTCCAGTACCACTCGGCGTAGCTGCCGCGTGGGCCCCAGGCGGGCACCGAGTAGGCGCCCCAGTGGATGAAGATGCCGAACTTGTCGTCGTTGAACCACCGGGGCGTGGGGTGGCTGTTGAGCGAGGCGACCGTGGGCTCGTAGTCGGGCTGCGGCTGCGTCACCGCCTGCTGTCCGGGCCTGCTCGCCGTGGGCGAGGCCCCGATGGTGGCGGCGATGGCAGCCAGCGCGGCCGCGCAACTGGCGACGGTGCGTCTTGTGCGGCGTCCACGGCGTCTGTCATGTTGCCGGATCACTATGGTTCCTCCTTGTTCGTCAACGTTCGCGGTCAAGGGCGGTAGTCGGCGTAATGGGCCTGGACCTGACCGGGATCAAGTGCTTCGTCCCAGGTGAAGAGCTCGTCGAGGTCTCCGCGAAGGCTTGCCTGCGGGGTGCCGATCGAGCGCAGCGGCAGCGGCACGGAGGCGTCGACGGTACCCACGCGCGTGCCGTCCGCGTACAGCGTGGTGTGCCCGGGTTCGGTCACCCAGGTCAACTGGACCCACTTCCCGAGGGGCAGGGTGTAGTCGAAGCTGTAGTCGGCTACTCCGTAGCGGGTGAAGCCGACCTTGCCGGTGCCGTACTGCTGGAGCTTGAGCGCGCCGGTGCGCGAGCTGAGCAGCACCTGGTCGCTGGTGCGTCCAGAGAGCCGGACCCAGGTCGACACGGTCCACGGCTCAGCCACGTCCAAACCGCCGAATCCCACGCCGTCGCGGTCGCTGTCGAACCGGAAGGCCTGGCCGCGTACTCCGTCGTTGATCAGCGTCGGGTTGTTGATGATGTACGAGGTACCGGGCAGGTCACCAGCGAGGTCCTCAGCCATGATCGTGTTCGGCGGACGGCTGGCGTAGGTCCAGCCACTCGGGTAGGGCGCGGAGTCGAAGGTCCAGTGGTGGCTGGGGCGGCCGTCGCCGGTCCTGGGCGGCTCGGGCGCGGTCGTCACGCCGGGCGGGTCGCCGATCTCGGCCACGTGGGCACGGAAGTCGCTCAGAGTGTCGGTGGGGGCCGAGGCGTTCCATGCCCGGTCGGCCAGGATGGCGCGGCCCGCGGCCATGTTCTGCTCGAAGTAGCCGTCGGCGGCCCAGAAGTTGTAGTCGGCCCAGTTCATCAGCCCGGAGCCGAGCATGTCCGAGGCGGTGCTCGGCGTCCAACCGCCGTACATCCAGGACTCGTTCGGATAGAGGTTGTGGTAGTTGTTCGGCGTCACGTAGAAGGGTCCGATGGCGATCTCGTCGTGGTTCGGGATCACAGGTGCGGTCCCTGTCCCCTCCCAGGTGAGGAAGACCACCGAGGAGTGCACCGACTGCTGCGGTGCGGCGAGGTGCTCGGAGCCGTTGTAGACCGCGGTGCGTTTGCCGTGGCGGGTCACGACGTCGTCGAGGGCGTTGATGTACGCGTTCAGCGCGTCGCCCATCGTGGTGACCGTCGGATCGGCGTCCAGGTACCGCTTCAGCCGGGGGCAGTTGGCGAGTTGGCCGGGCAGCTCGTCCGCGCCGATGCTGAACAGCGGCGCGTCGAACCAGCCCGCGAACTCGTCCACGATGCTCCGGGTCACCTGGAGCGTGCGCGGGTTGGTGAGGTCGAGGATCCAGTCCGGCGTGAGGTGGGAGTGCGTGTGCGCCCCGGTGCACGGGTCGGGCCCGTCGCCGAAACCGATCCCGAACGCGTTGCTGATCACCGTCGCGTGTCCCGGGACGTCGATGCCCGGCATCAACTGCACGTGCTGCTGGGCGGCCACCGCCTTCAGCCGCTCGATGTCGGCGCGGTCGTAGCTGTGCGCGGGATCGGCGAGCCCCGGGAACTTGCGGCTGAACAGCCGGAAGCCCTCCGCGTCCGAGAACTGCAGGAACAGGGTGTTGAGCTTGAGGTAGCCCATCCTGCGGATGAGATTCTCGAGGTAGTCCGGCTGCCAGTACTTGCGACCGGCGTCGAGCATGACCATGCGCACCTGCTGGGCGGGCCGGTCGAGGCCGCGGCCGCGCGGTACGGCCCGGTGCTGCGGGTCGGCCCGCAGCATCTGGAGCAGCGTCCTCGTTCCGTAGAACAGTCCGTGGGTGGAAGCTGCTTCGACACGGATCGCGCCGGAGCTGGCGAACCGGTAGCCCTCGGCGCCGAGCGCGGTGTCGTCGGCCAGCCCGAGCAGGATGTCGCCGTCGGCCGGATCGCGCTCATCGCTCGTGACGCGTAGCCGCAGCCCTGTGACCTGCTGGATCTCGGCACGCAGCGTCATGGCGAGTTCCTGCACCGTCTGCCGGGCCGGTCCCGGCAGCTCCGCGCTGCCCGCCTGGGTCCGCGTGCGCGAGCGCGCCCGCGGGTCCACGACGATCCGCGAGTCGGCGGTGAGGGAGACGGAGCCGCCCAGACCGCTCCAGGCCGTCGGTCTCGGGACAACAGGCGGCGGATCGGCTGCCGACCCGTCTGCAAGCGCGGGTTGCCCGCCCAGAGATCCGATGACTACCGCGAGGACCAGCGCAAGAATGACCGATATTCGGCGCACAGCCGCCTCCTGGGGCAGATTGATTGGACGAAGGTAGTCGTGGGGTGTGGCTGCTACAAGAGGGTCGGTGCGTGAAGATGACGTAAAGTCGCGGGATCCGCGCACAATCACGCACCGGACGACCATCCTCGGCTCGCCTTCCGGCACCTCCGGATTTCGGACCCAGGTCCGGTACGCGGCCGTCCCGCTCGGGGCGGCCACGTACGACCCGGGCGGTGCGTGAGCCGGCGGCGTCAGCCCTCTTCACGCGGCCGCAGGTTGATCTTGGTCGACAAACCCATCTCCCAGGAGCTTCATCTCTCCCTGGACACCACCCCGGCGCCAACTGGCCAGACTCTCAGCCAAGTTGGAAGCGGCTCGCTGTCACGGCCAACAGCCCGACGGGTCAACGGCGCGAACTACGGGCAGATCACCAACGGAATTGGGCCCAGGACTGAGGAGGATCACATGGCAGCACTCCAGGCCTCTGCAGGTGGCCTCAAGTGGTACCGCGAAGCACGGTTCGGCATGTTCGTCCACTGGGGACTGTACACACTGCACGGACTGGGCGAGTGGAACATGTTCGAGGCCCGCACATCCCGGGAGGAGTACTCCCGCCTCGCGGATGACTTCACAGCGCCAGGCTTCGATGCGAAGGCCTGGGTGAACCTGGCCGAGGAGGCGGGGCAGCGCTACATCACGGTCACGACGCGGCACCATGACGGCTTCTCCCTCTACGACACGGCACTGTCCGACTACAAGATCACCAGGACACCGTTCGGCCGTGACGCGCTGGCCGAACTGGCCCAGGCCTGTGCAGAACGAGGTCTGAAGCTTGGCGCCTACGTGTCACTGATCGACTGGCACCATCCAGCGTTCCGCTTCCGCACTGAGTCGAGGATGGCGTGGGAGGACTATCTGGTGTTCCTCCACGGCCAGGTCGAGGAGGTGTGCACTCAGTACGGCGAACTCGCCCAGGTCTGGTTCGACGGTGACTGGCCCGGATCGTCTTGGCACACGGACCACCGAGACTGGTTTGCTCCCGGGGGCCAGTACGGCTATCCCGAACTGTATGACATCGTCCACCGGCTCCAGCCCGATGCCGTGGTCCTCAACAACCGCAAGTCCGTCCCACTGCCACCTGGGGAGGATGTCCAAGGATTCGAGAACGACCTGCCTGGCGAGAACACCGCTGGGTTCAACACTGCAACCGTGCTCGACGGGCCCAAGGAAACATGCTTGACCATGAATAGGACCTGGGGCTACGTACCCGACGACGACGCGTACAAGACGGTGGATGAGCTGGAGTCGACCGTACGACGGGCCTGGGCTGCCGGCAGCAATCTGCTGCTCAACGTGGGCCCCCGGGCGGACGGCGTCATACCCCCGCGTGAGCAGGATCTCCTCCGGGCGGTCGGAGCGCGTCTGCGCACCGAGCAAGTCGCCCCATCTGCCTGACCGGGCGGGAGTGTACGTTCGTACACTCGTAGAGGTAGGGTGACGCGCATGCAGATGGACCACTCGGCACAGGATCCGCGCACGAACCTGGAGCGCATGCAGGCGGGCGATCTCTACATCGCCGACGATCCCGAGATCGCCCGCCGCCAGCAGCGAGCCGTCCGCCTGGCCGCCCGCTACCAGGCCGCCTACGCCGAGGACTCCGACGCCGCACAGCCGCTGCTGCGCGAACTGCTCGGTTTCCTGGGTGAGCAGGCCCATCTGCGTCCGCCGCTGCACGTCGACTACGGCAGCAACATCACCGTCGGAGCGCGCACCTTCGTCAACTACAACCTCACGGCGCTGGACGTCGCGGCCATCACGATCGGCGAGGACTGCCAGATCGGCCCCGGCGTCCAGTTGCTGACCCCGACCCATCCGCTGGAGCCGCAGCCGCGGCGCGACAAGCTCGAAGCCGCCCAGCCGATCACCATCGGCGACAACGTGTGGATCGGCGGCGGCGCCATCGTCCTGCCCGGAGTCACCATCGGAGACAACTCCGTCATCGGCGCCGGCGCCGTCGTCACCAGGGACGTGCCCGCGAACGTTGTTGCCGTCGGCAACCCCGCCCGCGTGGTGCGGAGCCTGTGAGCCTGCCGCCATGGCCACCGGATACACCGACCCCCAGCGCCGCGCACGTATCCTCGACGCCACCCTCGACCTCATCGCCGAGGAAGGCATCGCCCGCGTCTCCCACCGGAAGGTCGCCGCGCGCGCCGGTGTCCCCCTGGGATCCATGACCTACCACTTCAGCGGCATGGACGAGGTGCTGCGTGAAGCCTTCGGTCGGTTCACCGACCACATCGTCGCCGTGTTCGACGACCACCTCTCCGTTCCGGCCGACCCCGGCCAGGCCCGGCAGGCGGTGGCCGACCTCGTCCACTCGCTGTCCGAAGGCGACGGGCGCGACCTGGTACTCACGCAGGAGCTGTACACGCTCGCCGCTCGCCAGCCCGCCTATCGGGAACTCACGCATGAGTGGATGCGCCGCAGTCGCGTCCATCTGGAGAAGCACTTCGACGCGGACACCGCCCGCCAACTCGACGCGCTCATCGAAGGGCTGACTCTGCACCGAGCGCTCTCGCGCCAGCCGCACGACCGCGCCCTGACGCTCGAAGCGATCACCCGCATCACCGTATCCGGGGAGCGTTCCCGCTGACCGCCCGTGCGGCACGAACCTGACCGGTGCCGCGCGGGCTTCCCTCCCGTTCCGCTTCCCCGACCGAAGACCGCTGCGATCAGACCGCCCACGGGCCGGGCTCGCTCATGGCTTCGTCGGTCTCTTGCCTCCGCCGGCGTGCGGTGCGCGGTCCGATGGTGTGGCAGGGGTGGCTTCCGACCCAGCCGAAGCGTGACGCCACCAGCAACGCGACCTGCCGACGATGGCGGCCAGGTCGCTCCCCCGAAGGATGCACACTGGCCCGGCGGCTCGCCTGGTGTGGTGGATCCGGCAGGGCCAGCGGACGATGGACAACGGAGCAAGGCCGAGGGGAAGACTTCCCGATGACTGTTGCGAGCCGCGACAGGCTCCGGCGCGGTGGCCTGCGGGCCCTGCAGATCGTCGCCGTTGCTGCGCTGTACTACGCCTCCGGCAGGCTGGGACTCCTCCAGCAGCTCGTGCGTGGCCAGGTCACGCCGCTGTGGCCGCCGACCGGCATCGCCCTGGCCGGCCTGCTCCTGATCGGCCTGCGGGTCTGGCCCGGGATCGCGCTCGGCGCCCTCCTGATCAACATCCCACTGGGACCGTCAACCCCCGCCGTGCTCGCCATCACGACAGGCAACACACTCGCACCCCTCATCTCCTACGCGCTCCTTCGCCGCACCGGCTTCCGCACCCAGATGAACCGCCTCCAGGACGCCCTCGCACTGGTCTTCCTCGGCGCCTTCACCGGCATGCTCATCAGCGCGACCGTGGGCAGCAGCACCCTGCACCACGCTCACGCGCTGCCCCCCGGCGGATTCTGGCTCACCTGGTGGATCTGGTGGACCGGCGACGCCATGGGCGTCCTGCTGGTCGCGCCGCTGCTGCTCGTCCTCCGCTCGGGCCACTGGCCCAAGGACACACCACCATCCAGATGGGCGGAGGCATCGCTGCTCGTCGCGGCCACCATCGTCGTCGGCCTCCTCCAAACCTCCCGCGCGCCGCTGCTCTTCCTTGGTTTCCCGCTGCTGACCTGGGCAGCCTTCCGCTTCCAGCGCGCCGGAGCCACGCCCTGCGCGCTGGCCGTATCCACCTTCGCCATCCTCGCCGTCACCCGCAGGACAGGCCCGTTCGCCGGTCACACGCTGATCACCAACATGATTTCACTGCAGGCCTTCAACGGCGCCGCCGCGCTGACCGCACTGCTGCTCGCCGCGGCCATCACCGAGCGAAACCAGACCCAGGCAAAGATCGAACAGGCCTGCAAGAGGCTCGCCGAGATGGTAGCGAAAACCGCGCCAGACACTGGCGGCCCGCCAGCGCTTCCCGGCGCCCAGGGCGAGAGAGAGGAGAACGGCGGACAGAGCCGACCGTCATGATCAATCAACAAGTGCCACAGGGGACCGCGAAGCCTCAATCCAGGGAGCCGCCACCCCGGAAAGGGTCACGTGAAGCTTGACCCCTCTTCCCCCCTCGATCTGGTGGGGTTGTGATGCGGCGGACTTCAGCGCTGGAGTCGGACGTCGGCGCGATGACGTCACCCCAGACACGATGATCGCCGAACTCGATGACCGCGACCGACTGCTGCTCGCCGGCCGCATGGGCGTCCATGCGCTCGGCACTCCCGGCGCCCGCCGGCGTCGGCTTGGCCAGTCGGCATGGCCGGGAACCTGACAGGGCTTCGACGCGCCCACAAGAGCCTGCGAGCCAGGATCCGCTCGATTCTGTCGTCAGCACACTTGATTCGAGCGGGATAATCCGTCATCGTGCTTGAAACGACTACACGACTTGCCGTTCATGCACCTGACGTGGGGGGTCCTTCATGGACGACATCGACCGCGCCATCCTGCGGGAGCTGCAGGTCGACGGTCGCATCCCCTACGCCGAGCTGGGGCCGAAGGTGGGACTGTCGCCCTCGGCCGCAAGGCACCGGCTGCAGCGATTGATCGACACCAAGACGGTCCAGATCGTCGGGGTGACCGACCCGATGACCATGGGCCAGCAGACGGTGGCGCTCCTCGGCCTGCGCGTCGAAAGCGATTCCCGCGCGGTGGCCGATGAACTGTCCCGGCATGACGAAGTCGTGTACACGGTCCTGACCTCTGGCCGCTATGACCTGTTCGCCGAGGTCGTACGCGGCCGCCCTAGTGATCTTCTGGACTTCATCAACGACGTCGTACGGGCCATCGAGGGCGTCACATCGGTGGAGGCCTTCCCCTACTTCGCGATTCACACCCACCGCTTCTTGTGGGAAGTCGACTAGAGGCATCCGAGCATCCGCGCCGGGCCTGCCCACACCACGCTCCACCCACCAGCCGAGGAATCCCGCATGCCGCACGACGAGTACCGCACCATCGACTTCTTCGCTCAAGGCGCTCTCCCCGCACCCCAGGTGACACTGGCTCAGGCGGAGCACATCGGCACCCGACACCTTGGCATCGGCGTGCGTGCGCAGGCGCTGGGAAGCCAGCAGGACGCCAACTTCCTGCTGCACGGCGACGATGGCACGGCCTTGGCCATTCTGAAGATCGCCAACCCCGCCTTCGGCCCTACGGAGATCGAAGCCCAGGACACCGCCGCCGACGTGATCTCTGCGGCTCACCCAGAACTGCGCGTCGCCACCGTCCTGCGTCGCCCCGACGGCTCACCGCAGTGCACGACGGTGGACACCGAGAGCGGACCGGCCATCGCGCGGCTGATGCGATACCTGCCCGGCGGTCCGCTCTCGGGACCACGGCACCTGTCCCCGAGCACGGTGGCGGCCATGGGCACGATCGCCGGAAAGGTCAGCACCGCCCTGCGCGACTTCCACCACCCGGGCCTCAAGCGCGTTCTCCAGTGGGACCTGCGGCACGCCGACCGCGTCGTCGCCAAGCTCGCAGAGCACATCGACGAGCCCGAACGGCGCGCCGCCGTTCAGGCCGCGACCGCCGACGCCTGGGCGCGGGTCCAGAAGCTTGCCGCCGCGCTGCCGTCGCAGGCGGTGCACCTTGACCTCACCGACGACAATCTCATCTGCTCTCCCGACAGCCGCCTGCCCATGCCCGACGGAGTCATCGACTTCGGTGACGTGACCACGAGTTGGGCGGTCGGCGAACTCGCCGTGTCGCTCTCCTCGATGCTCCACCACGACGGGGTCGAGCCCCATCACGTGCTGCCCGCCGTCCGGGCCTTCCACGCCGTTCGGCCGCTCTCCCCGGAGGAGGCGGAGGCGTTGTGGCCGCTCGTGGTCCTGCGCGCGGCCGGCCTGGTCGCCAGCGGGCGGCACCAGGCCGCCGTCGACGAGGACAACACCTACGCCAAGGCCGCGCTCGACCGCGAGTGGCACATATTCGAGCAGGCCACCCGCCTGCCCCTTCCAGTGATGGTCCACCTCATCAAGGACGCGATCGGCCTGGCCGACGTGTCTGCCCACTCCGATTCACCGGCGCACTTCCTGCTGCGCGGCCTCGCCGCCGACGACATCACCCTCCTCGACCTGTCCACCGGCGCCGACTCCATGGACCACGGAGCCTGGCTCGAAGCCGGCACCGAGGACCGGCTCTCGGCCGCCGCGCTCGTGGACGGAGCAGCCGCGGTGGCCACCCGGTACGCGCATCCACGGCTCACTCAGGCTCCGGCATTGTCAGCCGCTTCCGCTCCCACGGTGCCCACCGGCATCGACCTGTGGCTCGGCCGGCCGGTCGTGGCGCAGGCCCCCGCCGCGGGGAAGGTCCTCGCCACAGCACCGGGCCGTGTGGAAATCACCTACGGCCCGCAGGCACTGACGTTGACCTTCTCCCGCACGGTTCACCCAGTGGTTTCCACCGGCTCGACGGTCCAGGCGGGCGACGACCTCGCCCATCTCCCCACCGGAACCTCGCTCCACCTCGCGCTGCGCAACGCCGACAGCCCTTCCGTCCCTCCGTCAGTGCGCCCCGAATACGCCGCTGGCTGGCTCGCGCTCACCGCAGACCCCGCCCCGCTCATCGGTCTCCGGGCCGCCGGCCGTGCGCAGGACAGGGACCTGCTCGACCGACGTGACGCCGTGTTCGCGACCGTGCAGGAGCACTACTACGCCGAACCTCCCCGCATCGAGCGTGGCTGGCGTCACCATCTGCTCTCCACCGACGGCCGCTCCTACCTCGACATCGTCAACAACGTCACCCCGCTGGGCCACGCGCACCCCCGCGTCGAGCAGGCGGTCTCCCGGCAGTTGCGACGGCTCAACACCAACTCGCGATTCCACTACGCCTCGGTGGTGGAGTTCACCGAACGCCTCGCCGCCCTGCTGCCCGAGTCCCTGGACACGGTGTTCCTGGTCAACTCCGGTTCCGAGGCAGTGGATCTGGGCCTGCGGCTGGCCATCGGTGCCTCCGGACAGCACGACGTCGTCGCACTGCGAGAGGCATACCACGGCTGGACCTACGCCTCCGACGCCATCTCCACCTCCCTCCAGGACAACCCGAACGCCCTGGCAACCCGGCCGAGTTGGGTCCACACCGTGGACTCGCCCAATTCCTATCGCGGCCTGCACCGCGGGGCAGATGCGGTGTGCTACGGGCCCGAAGCCGCCGCGGTGATCGACGAGCTGGCCGCCTCCGGTCGCCCGGCAGGAGCCTTCCTCAGCGAGACCTTCTACGGCAACGCCGGTGGAGTGGCCCTGCCCGACGGCTACCTCGCCGAGGTGTACGCGGCGGTCCGCCGCCACGGCGGTCTGGCCGTCGCCGATGAGGTCCAGGTCGGCTACGGCCGCCTGGGTCACTGGTTCTGGGGCTTCGAGCAGCAGCAGGTCGTCCCTGACGTCGTCTGTGTCGCCAAGGCCATGGGCAATGGGCACCCCCTCGGCGCCGTCATCACGTCCAAGTCGGTTGCGGACCGGTACCGCGACCAGGGTTACTTCTTCTCCTCCACCGGCGGCAGCCCGGTCTCCAGCGTCGTGGGCCTCACCGTCCTGGACACCCTGCGCGATGAGGATCTCCAGGGCAATGCGGTGCGCGTCGGTGGCCGTCTGAAGAGCCGGCTTGAGGCATTGGCCGACCGCTACGGCATCATCGGCGCTGTCCACGGCTCGGGCCTCTACCTCGGCCTCGAACTCGTCCGGGACTGCGTCACCTTGGAACCCGCCACGGAAGAGACCGCCGAGCTCTGCGACCGCATGCTCGACCTCGGCGTAATCGTCCAGCCCACCGGTGACCACCTCAACATCCTGAAGATCAAGCCGCCGTTGTGCATCGACGCCACCGCGGTGGACTTCTTCGTCGACATGCTGGACCACGCCCTCGCCCAACTCGGCCACTCCCGCTGACGTCGTACGCCCGGAGGCCGGATCTGACGCCGCCTCCGAGATGCGTGCCGGCCCGTCGGCGTAGCCGTCGTCGTCTCCGGCAGGCTCGCACCCGCGACGGCGGGTACGGCACCCACCTCGGAAGGCTGCTCGTCCAACGGTGTGTGTGACATCAGTCCGGGTCCGGATGTCCTCCAGGACGGCATCGAGGACAATCCCCAACCGCCGGCAAGCATGTCCACGGACGGGACTCTGACGCCGGCGCCCTGGCACACCGACGACTGGACGAAATCCCGGAGCGTGGGTGGCGACTCCCAGGCGCACCATCGCCTGAGCCAACGCTATTGACCGTACTGATCAAGGCCGAGCCTCATAGCCGACAGCTCGGAAGGAGCCGTCTTGGGTTTGACGTCCTCCCCGCCCTGAAGGACGGGGATTCCTGCCACGGCCGGCTGACCGTCTCGGTGGGTTCCTGCTTCAACGCGCTGTGCCGGGACCAAAGTCCTGGTCTTACCTGCGCTCGGCGAGGCGTTTAGCGTCTCCGCCCGTCCGGCGGCGACGACCCGACGTCCTTCGAACAGGACGTTCTTCGCTGCGTTGTGGTCCCGGTCGTGGATGGTGCCGCAGTTCTGGCACGTCCATGCGCGGACGTGGAGGGGCTTGGGCCCGTCCCGGAACCCGCAGGCCGAGCAGAGCTGCGAGGACGGGAAGGACCGGTCGACCTTGGCGAAGGTCCGCCCGTGCTTGGCGGCCTTGTACTCCAGCATGCTGACGAACTGTGCCCATCCGGCGTCGTGCACGGACTTGGGTCCGTACGCCGTGCCGAGCAGCAACTCGCCGCCGCCCGGGCCCTACTGCCCGGCCAGCACGACGCACACCACACCGTTGGCGAAGCCCTCGCTCAACACCGAGTCCTTGTCGTCCGGCTTGTCGCTTGTCTTGGCTTGTCGCATCCCAGGTCAGAGCCGGTTTCCGGGCACCCGCGGGCTGAGAAGTGGGTCATGTACTCAGGAGGACGACAAGCGACAAGCGGCGATCAGGCGGCCCGCCTCGGCCCGATAGTGACCCGGCCGGCGCCCCGCCGAACGGGCTCAGCAGGCCAAATCCGGGGTCTGCCCAGACGGGCCGCTATCCGCTAACGTGCTGGTCATCAGCGGTTTTGGTCGCTACTGTGGCCGACACCCGCGACCCGTCCGCACCTCTGTGGAAAACGCAGCTGGCCCCTGACCGGCGGATGCCGGCCAGGGGCCCTGTGACGACAGTCAGGCTATGTCGACCGGCCTACTGCGTCAGCCGTCGTTCTCGGCCGACGGGATGTACGCACCCGGCACGTCCTGAGGAGCGTAGATCTTCTTCTCACCCGGGTACGGCTTCTTCCAGTTGTGCGACTCGTACCAGGCGAAGTGGTTCATCTGCGCGGGGGGAGCGTAGTCCGGCACGGCCTGGGGACCGGTCAGCCGCTGCTTCGACTTCCACTGGTCCCACTCGGCGGCGACGTTCTTCATGTCCGCAGGCACCGAGGCCGCCGGCACGGCCGCCGCCTGCGGGTTCTGCGCCGCGGGGGTGTCCAGACCGCAGGACGGCGCGGTCTTCGCACCGTCGGTCAGCGAGACCCGGTTGGGCAGCGCCTTGAACGGCGTGAAGTCCGGGCTCTGGGTGAACGCCGAGGCCATCGGGCTGGCCGCGGTGTCCTTCTGGTTCATCGGCTGGATCCCGAGGATCTGCTCGATGGTCCGCATCATGTTGATCTGCGAGTAGTAGTGGCTGTCCACCACTCCGTGCTTGGCCCAGGGGCTGATGATCTGGACCGGGGCACGGTGGCCGTCGACGTGGTCGAGGCCGGCCTGGGAGTCGTCCTCGACGACGAAGATCGCCGAGTCCTTCCAGTACTTGCTGTGCGAGATCTCGTCAACGATCTTGCCGACAGCAAGGTCGTTGTCCGCGACCTGGGCGGCACCGCTCACCGGGCCACCCGTGTGGTCGCTGGAGAGCCAGAACATGTTCAGGTTCGCCGGACCGTTCTTCTCGAAGTCCTTCTTCCAGATCTCGGCGCGGTAGACGTCCGGAACACTGGTGTCGAACTTCGGGAAGCCGTGCACCGACACGTCGTTGAGCGACGGGATCGGCGAGGTCGAGTTCAGCGGGTAGGCGGTGTCCTGACCGGTCGCCGCCATGTTCTTGCTGTCGCAGTACAGGTTCTGCCAACTCGCGCCCGACGGCTTGGTCAGGAACTGCTGGAACTCGCCGAAGTTCCGCACGGACTTGCCGGCGTCCTGCGCACCAGTCCAGATGAAGCCGGTCCGCTGGTGGCCGAGGGCGTCGTCCTCGGTGTCGTAGCTGCGCTTGTACTCACCGGCGGAGGACTCGGTGTACTCCGGGTTGTCGGACTGCATCAGCCAGTTGTGGCCCTCGGCGGAGTTCGTGCCGATGTCGTACGTGTTATCGAACAGGCCGAACTGCCTGGCCAGGGCGTGCTGGTTCGGCGTGACGTTCTCGCCGTACTGCGTCAGCGACGGGTCGCCGTTGCCCTGCGGCATGTCACCGAAGACCTGGTCGTAGGTCCGGTTCTCCTTGACGAGCAGGAAGACGTGCTTGATCGTCGAGGGGTCGCCGAGCTTGACCGGGACCGGCACCGGCTTGGCCGGGGAGCCGTCGGACTTCTTGAGCGACTCGCCGTTCCAGCCGTTCTGCTTGAAGACCTTGCCGGTGTAGGACTTGATCACGCTGTCGTCGGGCAGCGTGAACTTCTGCACGCTCGACGTCGTGTCGTGGGTGCCGTGACCGCTGGCCTTACGGCGGGCGTCGATACCACGGGTGTTGGAGACGTAGACCTGGTCGCCGACGGTGGTGATCTCCGAGGGGAAGTAGTCCGTCGGGAGCAGGCCGACGTAGCTCACCGGCTCCTGCGCGGAGGTGTACCGGTAGACGGCGACCGCGTTGGCACGGCCGAGGGTCACCAGCAGGTGACCGTCGTCGGTGAGCGTCACCGCGTCGGGCTCGTAACCCACCGAGGCCTCGGCCCACGGCCGGGTGGCGATGGTCTGGACGACCTTGTCCTTCGCCGTGTCGATGACCGACACGTCGTTGGTCGCGGTGTTGGTGACGAACAGCGCCCCGTTCTTGGCGTACAGGGCGGTCGGGTGCAGACCGACGTCGATGCTCGAGACGGCGGCGTCCTGGTTCGCCAGGTCGATGACGCTGACCGTGCCGGTGGTGGTGGCAGCGGTCTTCTGGTCGGCGAGTACCTGCGTGCCGTACGAGTTGATCGTGGGCTCGCCGGGATTGGCCGGGCGGCCACCCTCGTTGCTGACGTAGAGCTTGTTGCCGACGACGATCACGTCACGCGGGGCGTTGCCCACGGCCCAGCTCTGCGTGATGGTCCCGGTCGCCGCGTCGATGGCGACGACCCGGTTCTGGCCGTTGACCGCGGAGTACACGGTCTTGCCGTCGGCCGAGAACACCGCCTCGCCCACCAGGGCGCGCTTGGACCCCTGCGCCGGGATGGCGACGGTCCTCGGGCTGGAAACGCTGCCGTCCGCGTCCACGGTGAACACGGTGTAGCCGTCCAGCTGGCCCAGCCACAGCTGCTTGCCGTCGGGCGAGTACGTCGGGCCTTCCTGGCCCACGTTGTTGCTGCTGATGCGGGGGTTGGACGACGCGGCGTTGCTGACGAGCTGCTGCGTCTTCCAGTTCTTCAGGTCCACGATGGCCAGGGCCGCGCCACCGTCGGTGACCGAGGCGGCCATGTGCGTGCCGTCAGGGCTGACCGAGGACGACATGATCTTGCCCTGGTTGATGACAAGACGGTCGCCGTACGGGGCGATGTACTGGTTGCCGGAGACGACCTGGCCGTCGGCAGTGACCTGACCGACCTGGTCCGTGCCGAACTGGTGGGTCTGCGCGAACGCCGTGCCGGCGGCCACGAGGGCGACAGCGGTGGTGCCCGCCGTCAACAGCGGTATCCGGCGCCCGATGCGTCTACCGAGGAGGTTGATCCGAGATTCCTCGACGAGCTTGCGGCGGCGAGTTACCTGCATTGGGTTTTATCCCTTCGGGGTGGTGTCGAGCAGTTCGACGTTGCCGTCGAACTGCCACAGCGGGTTCGGTGCGTCCCCTTCGGGGGTCCGCACCAGGAAGTAGCCGTTCACTTCCTTCGGTCCATCGCCATCGGCCATGAACCGCCCGTCCGGAGTGACGTCGAGTTGGTAGATGGCCTGTCCTGTGGCCTCGACGCCGGGAAGATGCCAGGTCACGACGCAGCGCCAGTCGTTGCCCGGGCCTTGCGCTGCGACCCTGGAGTTTCCCTTGTTGCACGTCGCCGTGGCCTTCAACTGGGCCTCGGTGACGGCGGGTCGGTTGAGTTGGTCGGTCTGCATGCGGTACAGGTGCGCGAACGCCGTGGCGACCGAGCGCTGCACCTTGTCCTGCTCGATCCCGGAGCCCGTCGCCGACGTCGTCGCGGCGACGACCGCGAACGACACGGCGGCCACCCCGACGAGCGGCAGGACTCCGACGGTGATGGCCCGGCGGCCCGAACCGTCGTGGGTCGGGTTGGTGAATTCACGCCGCATGAAGAGCACATAGGCCAGCGCCGTCGCGGTCACGGCCCACACGAGGCTGACGATGATGCCGATCAGCAGCGGGCCGAGTTGTTGCGGGCTGGTGAACAGTCCGTTCCAGGAGATGAGGGCGTAGCTGGGCAGGGCGACGCGGACGGCCACGGGGAGCGGCAGCATCTGGGCGACCGCCATCGCGAGCGAGACGAGTACGGGCACCAGCAGCCCCATCGGGGACCGTCCCAGGGTGACCGACCCGAGGAAGCCGAGTGCGGCGAGCGCCAGGGTCGGAGCGAGGACGCAGATCCAGGAGAGCAGGACCTGAACGGCGGCGTCCGACGGAGTCAGGAGGTGGCCGTCGAGGCCGACCAGCGGCTGGTCGCCGACCGCGAGGAGGCCGCCGACCGTGCTGGAGACCGCGAGCCCGGCCACGAGCAGCAGCAGGACGGTGAGGCTGGCGACCACCTTCGCCACGAAGATCCGCCGAGGCGAGCGGACCGCCACGAGCAGCTGGCGCCAGGTACCGAGGCGGTCCTCGGAGGCGAACACGTCACCGGCCACGACCGAGGTCAGCAGCGGGAGCGCCCAGGCCCCCGCGAAACCGAGCATCACCAGCGGCCCGGCCCACCCGGAGGCGTGCATCCAGCGCCCGAAGAGGGTGTCCACGGGGAGCGTGGCCTGCTGGCTCACGCCGGCGACGAAGAGTGCAGGAACGATCCAGCAGGCGAGGACCAGCAGGCGGATCCGCCACTGGGAGATGAGCTTGACGAGTTCGAAGCGACAGGCGCGGGTGACGGGGACGCGACGGCCCCGGGTCACCGGCTCGTGTTCCTGTTCTGGGCTCTGGGTGAGGGTCGCGGTCATCGGCCGGCCTCCTGCTCCTTGGTGAGGGCGAGAAAGGCGGCTTCGAGTGGCGACAGCACGGGAGTGAGCTCGCGCAGCGCGACGCCCTCCTTCACGAGCCGCACCACGAGGTCGTCCAGGGCGGGCACCAGGGCGCGGACGACGAGCAGTTCGGCGTCCTGCCGTACCCCGGCGTCGTCGACGACCCGGACCCCGGGCGCCTCGTCGGCCACCCGGCGGGCGGTCTGCGGGTCGGAGGTGAGCAGCTGGTAGTCGAGTTCACGGTTGTCGGTGGCCAGTTTGCTCAGCGGGCCGGAGAAGACGACGCGTCCGGTGGCGAGGATGGTGACCTCGGAGCACAGCGCCTCTAGGTCATCCATGTTGTGGCTCGAGAGCACGACGGCGGTCCCGTCGGCCGTGAGCCGGTTGAGGACACCGTGCACGTGCTTCTTGCCCGCCGGATCGAGGCCGTTGGAGGGTTCGTCGAGCACGAGCAGCCGGGGCTTGGACAGCAGGGCGGCGGCGAGTCCGAGCCGCTGGCGCATGCCGAGGGAGAAGCCGCGGGTGCGGTCGTCGGCGACGCCGGTGAGGCCGACCTCGGCGAGTACGTCGTCGATTCCTGCCGTGCGCGCGTCGTGGCCGCGGAGTGCGGCCAGCGCGGCGAGGTTCTGCCGTGGGGTGAGCGAGGGGTAGAGAGCGGGACCGTCCACGAAGCCCGCTACACCGTCGGGAGCGTTGAGTGCCCGCCCGGCCGGCGTACCCAGGACCTCGAGGCGACCGCTGTCGGCGACCGAGAGCCCCAGCAGGAGGCCGAGCAGGGTCGTCTTCCCGGCGCCGTTCGGTCCGACCAGGCCATGGATCTGACCCTGCGTCACATCGAGGTCTATGCCGTCGAGGGCGACGACGTCACCGAAACTCTTCGTGATGTCGTGAGCCCGGATTGCGGGGAGTTGTTCCATGGGTCCCTTCCTTCAACAGCCTCAAGGACCATAGGGATTGCCCATGCCGCTCACAGGGATCGGGAGTTGAATGTTGATGGAACATGAAACGACTTGGCATTCGTGACGTCGCCGGGTGGGCGGGAGCCGCACCTTTTCGACCAGCATCCTTTGTAATTGCTTGATCAAAACTAGAGGAATAGATGGGAAAGTTGCGATCGGGAACGACGTGCGGTGTTGGGGGGACCGGGAAGTAACTCGGCAGCCTGAACGGAGCGACACGAGAGCGTATTGACGAAGAGCCAGTCGCCTGGGGTGGGAATGCTCACTCGGTGTCACCGCTCAGGCAGCCCCGAAGCGCCCACACGGGCCCGCAGCCGAACGGCAAGAGCAACCGCCACTGCTCAAAGTCCAGTCGGGTGACTGGAGAGCCAGCGAGGACGACGTCGGCGCCGCCGTCGTACGGATGGTGGATGCGTCGAAGTACCGTGTCGGTGATGAACACCTCGACGAGCGTCTCGTCGCCGACGGCGCGCAGCAGGCTGTCGGCGCAGCCGTGTCGCCAAGGACGCCGATCGGCGTAGAGGCGCGTGTGGGTGTCGAACTCGGGGTCGAAGTCCTCCTGGTTCGATTCGGTCCACCAGTGGGTCCGGCCGCTCCGCGGAGGGTGAGCAGTGGGCGCACGGGCATATATAGCTGGGCTTGGCTCCAGACGACGGTGCTGCCGGGGTCCTGGAGGCCGCTATACGGGCCGGAAAGGACCGGCGTACGTGTCGTCGAACTGGTGCTTCGATGGCTGAATGGACGGGTCAGGCCTCGTGGCGGGGTGGCGATGTTCTGGCTCGGAGGGCTGGGTCGTTGCGTAGTTGTGGGAAGGTGATGAGGAGGGTGAGTGCCTGCAGCAGGGCGCACAGCCGGATGACGTCGGTCAGGTAGGGCGCTGGGGTGAGGGCGAGGAGGATGCCCGCGAGGGGGAAGGGCAGCAGCAGGAGCAGGATGGTCAGGGAGAGGGTCGTGCCGAAGGCGGCGGGTGGGATGACCTGTGAGCGGAGGGTGCGCAGGACGATGGTGAGTCCTCCGTCGGCGGCCATGAAGAGGGCGATGAGGGCCACGTAGCCGGTGTAGGTGGGGGCCTGGGGTACGGCGAGGCAGGCGGCGGCCGCGATGGTTGCGCTGATGACGCCGACCCCCCACAGACCGAGCCGGTCAAGGCCGGCCCGGCAGCAGGCGGCCGCGATCAAGGTGGCGGCCGCGGCGATGGACCAGAGTGCGCCGGCGGCGGCCGGGGAGTGGCCGAAGCGGTCCTCCACGAGGATGGGACTGGCCGATTGCAGCAGGCCGAGTGAGGTTCCCCCGGTGTGTGGGAGTGGCTGACTAGCTGGTCAGGGCGGGTTGACGTGGTTTCAGGTTCACTGGTTCGGCCGCTGCCTGGTCGGCGTAGTGTTTCTCCTCGAACTCGATCGGGCTGAGGTAGCCGAGCCGTTTCTGGATGCGGCGGGGATTGTAGAAGCCGTCGATGTATTCGAAGAGCGCGAGGTTCGCCTCGGCCCTGGTCGCGAAGACGCGGCCGCGGATGCACTCGGTCTTGATCAGTATCCACAGGTTCTCCGCCAGGGCATTGTCGAACGAGTCGCCGACGGATCCCATGGACGCCTGGATCCCTGCTCTGACCAGGCGTGTCGTGAGCTTGATCGCCGTGTACTGACAGCCGTGGTCGGCATGGTGGACGAGCTTTCCGGGTTCGACCTCGCGGGAGGCGAGGGCATACTCCAGCGAGGTGAGGACCAGGTCGGCGTCCGCGTGGGCGGAAGTCTCCCAGGCCACGACCCGGCGGGAGAACGCGTCCCGGATGGCCGAGAGCCACAGCGGCCCCTGCGAGGTGGGAATCATGGTCAGGTCGGTGACCCACAGTCGGTTCGGCTCCCTCGCCGTGAAGTCGCGTTGCACCAGGTCGGGAGCGAGGTCGGCGGCCGGGTCCCGGCGGGTGAAGCCCTTGGCTCCGCGGGGGCTGATCCCGGCCAGGCCGGCCTCCCGCATGAGCCGTTCCACCCGTTTGCGGCCGACGTGGACGCCGTCGCGCTTGAGGACGGCGTGCACGCGGGGTGAGCCATAGATCCCGCCGGAGTCCTCGTGGACCTGTCGGATCTTCCCAGTCAGTGCGGCGTCCTGGCGGCGTCGTTCGCACGGCTCGGTCTCGGCACGGCGCCAGCGGTAGTAGGTGGAGGAAGGGATGTGCAGTTCCCGCAGTACGGGCTCGACCCCCAGGTGTGGATGCTCGTCGACGAGCGTGGTCACCTGGGCCGGGTCGGGTCGAGCTGAGCCGCGAAAAAAGCCGATGCCGTCCGCAGGACCTCGTTCGCCCGGCGCAGTTCCCGCACCTCGCGCCGCAGCTGGGCCAGCTCTTCCTTCTCCTCGCTGGTCAGCAGGTCATTCCGCTCGCCGGCGTCGGCCTCGGCCTGGCGGATCCAGTTGCGCAGGGCCTCGTGATGCACCCCGAGGTCCTCAGCCATGCGGCGGATCACGGGCTTCGGCTCGGCAGTCCGGTACATCCGGACCGCACGCTCACGCAACTCCAGCGGGTACTTCCTCGGGGCAGGCATCCTCTGGACTCCTCTCATGAGCCCCATATGACCTGCTGTCAGACCTCCCCGCATCTCGGGGGAACCTCAGAGCGAGGGCAGCGCGAGGGCCAGGGCGAGGAAGAAAACGGCGGGTGCGGCCAGCCCCATGATCAGGCCGTTGAGGACGGCGATGGCCGCGTTCGGGCCGTGAGCGCGGTGGGTGAAGACGGCCGTCACGACGCCGAACACGGGGAACGGGGAAAGGAGGCCGGCGAGGTGTGGGCCGATGATCGGGGCGAGGGCGACGATGCCCATCACCACGCCGGTGGCCACGATCATGCGCAGGGGGAGGTCCCAGCCGGGCGGGTTCGCCGCATCGGCGGGCTTGTCGGTGGTGCGGCCGGTGCGGCGGGTGAGCGCGAACCCGGTGATCAGGGCCGCGAGGACGAGCAGGAACGTGGGGATGGCGGGCCAGTTCAGGTGGGCCAGGACGGTGGTGGCTGCGGCGAACGCCACGCAGCCGGCGGTGAAGGCGGCGGGTATGCCGCGGTGCGCGAGGGCGCGGTAGGCGAGGGCGAAGGCGAGTTGGGAGATGGTGCCGGCGAGCATGCCGATGGCGGCGTGTCCGGCGAAGTCGTTTCCGTGGTCGGTGGCGAGGAAGAACGCGACGGGTCCGGAGGTCAGCGGCAGGGCGACGAGCCAGCCGCCCACTGGTGGCCCCAGCGGCGCCCGGCCAGGCTGGCACCACCGATCAGCAGCGGGGTGACCACGACCTTGACCGCGACGTTCTGGACGGGGAATCTCTCCTGTTTCAGGGCGCGAGCACTGCGGTGCCCGCGTTGGCTGTGGGGCTCATGCAACGTAACAAGCCCGCCGAAGCGGACCGCGCGCTGGTCAGGGGGCGAAGAGGGTGCTGGAGAGGGCAACGCAGACGGCGGTCCCGGCGAAGACGCTGAGCAGGGCGTTGCGGCGCCACAGGTGCAGGCCGACCGTGACCGCCAGCCCGGCCAGCGGCGCGAGGACGCGCACCTGTGTCAGGGGCAGGGTGCGAAGGGTGTAAAGGCTGAGGATCACCATCACGCCGGCGGGCATGCGGGTGCTGAGGTACTGGATGGCCTTGCTGGAGCGCAGAGGCTCCAGGGCGGTGAAGGGCAGGGCGCGCAGCGCCCAGGTGATCGCGCAGCAGACGGCGGCGACGGCAATCAGGTAGCGGGTCTCAGGCATCGGCGGGCCTCGTGCGGATGGTGAAGTGGCGGGCCAGCAGGGCTGCGGTGAACAGGCAGAACGCGGTCAGCAACATCTGTCCGGGGACGAGCAGGCGGGCGATGAGTGCGGCGAGCAGGGCCATGAGCGGGGTGGGCAGGTCGTCGCGGCGGTCGCGGATGGCGTCCAGGGCCAGGACGACGAGCAGGGCGGTCATGGCGAAGTCGAGGCCGGTGATGCGCGGCGGGATCAGCGAGCCAACCAGGGCCCCGGTGAGTGAGCCAGCCACGCAGTACAGGTGATTGAACGCCTGGAAGGACACGATGCGCGCACTCGACCAGTTCCGGGCCTGTCCTCCGGTGGTCATGGCGTACGCCTCGTCGCTGAGCGCGAAGCTGCTGTAGAGCTTGGCCCAGCGGCCGTTGACGCGGTGCAGCGGGAAAGACAGTGCGTAGAACGCGTGGCGGCCGTTGACCAGCAGCGTGGTCAGCCCGACCGTGACCAACGGCGTGACGGCCAGCAGCATCGGGACAAGCAGGAACTCCAGCGTGCCGGTGTACATGACGGCGGAGTACATGGGCGCCGACCACCAGGGCAGCCCGGAGTGGGTGACCAGCATCCCGAAGGCGAGTCCCATCGGGACCAGGCCGAGCCCGACCGAGGCGGAGTCCCTGAGCCCGGCGAGCATCTCGGAGCGCAGCCGCTGGGGTGCGCGGGCAGGCCGAAGCTGATCGGCCACGGCGACCGGAGGTATTGCCATATCTGCAATTTTAGTAAGTGTCGTCTCTAATTTGGTTGCCGATCATTGGCCTAAGATGCAGCTATGCGCAATGAAGTGAAGATGGATGCGATCGACCGTCAAATTTTGTTGCATCTCCGTCGGGACGGTCGGCTGACGAACGTCGAGGTCGCGAAGCGGGTCGGCCTCACGCCGCCGTCGTGCCTGCGCCGGGTCAAGCGCCTGGAGGAGGCCGGCATCATCGCCGGCTACCGGGCCGTCATCGACCCCGACGCGATGGGCCGCGGCATGGAAGTCCTCGTCGACATCGAGATCTACGCCCAGGACCGCACGACCATCGAGGAGTTCGAGGCCACCATTGCGTCCTACGACGAAGTCGTCGAGTTCCGCCGCCTGTACGGCAGCCCTCACTACTTCGTCCGCGTCGCCGTCGCCGACAACGCCGCCTACGAGACCTTCGTCATGGACAGGCTCACCGGCCACCCCGCTGTGCAGCGCCTCGAATCCCACCTCACCATGAAAACGATCAAGGCCGAGGGCTGACCTGGGCGAGGGCCACGCCCACCTCGGCGACACCGCCGCATGACCTCATGGAACCGCCGCAGAGAGCCACGGGCTCCTGATCTTCGTTGACGTCCTCGCCCGGGTGCGAAACAAAACGAAGGGCTCGCGCTCTGCGAGCCCTTCGTCATTCCGTGCAGGACGGCCACGAGCTCGGCATTCTCCTGGCCCTCCAGGTGTCCGCACGGCGGGCCGCCGTGCGGACACGTCATGGACTATCGGTAGTAGCAGATGCCCGTGTGGCGGCCGTTTTGGCCGGGATTGTGGTCGTATGCCTGGAACTTGAAGTAGGAGCTGGTGATGGGACCGAAACGGCCGTCCACGCTCAACACCTTGCCGAAGGTCTGGTTGATCTTCGTCTGGGCGTTCTTTACCGCCTGCTCGGTGGCGGGGCCGAAGTCCCCGTCCCTCGCGATGTTCTGTTGGTAGCAGGCGTACAAGCTCTCCTGCACGACCTTCACGTCGATGTTGTTGAACCCCCGGACCACGACGCAGTTGTAGTTTCCTGAGTTCGGGCCCGTTGACGGCACATGGAGGTACCACCCGCCACCAACACTCACCATCGTGTAGCTGTTGCACGCGACCTCGGCGGCCGACGCCGTTCCCGCGTAGCCCCGATCAGACCTGCCGACCCGGCAAGTACCCCTACCGCCAGCGCCGCCAACTTCGCGCGGTGGACTGCTCGCATGTTTCCCCTCCCTAAATAGATATGACGCATTCCGCACTTGCCACCGAATCGAAGGTGTTGAGCTTCGGACGCCGAGACTCCCAAGCCCAAGATCGATCTCATCGATAACCGCTGCCCTGATGTTCCCGAAGGCCGTTGTCCATCGAGAGGGGTCTACGTGGCCACCACCGCAGGCAGCGCCACCATCACTGCCGGGATACCGCCCGGAACCGGGCCGTGCGTCTACTACCAGCAACGACTCCATGGAGACGGGAGGTGGCAGCGAGGCTCTGGGGACAGTTGAATGCCCTGGTGACGGACTGGACGCAGGTGGTCGATGCTCATGGGGCGATTGGGCGAGTGCCAGTGCTCCTGGATCAGGTAGAGCGAGAAGAAGCCCCGGAGGCGTGGGAGGAGCTTTGGGACCGTCTTTGCCTGCAAGGTGAGACGGTCTCCCCGGCGAGCTTCACCGCGCTTCCGCGCTTGGCAGTCCTGGCTCCTACATGTGCCCAGGCGCTTGAACTGGCCGGCGCCATCGTGCGTGGCACGTTGCAGCATCCTGACGGCGAAGTTCTACTGGCGATCTGCTCGGATGAGATCGCCTGGCTGCGGGAACTTGTGGATCAGCAGCTCCGGACGCGTCCGGCGGACTACAACCGGACCTTCGGCGATCTGCTCGCGCTTGAAGGGCAGTACCACTGGAGCGCCTCTCTGGGGGACTTCACAGACGACTTTTACAGCGTGTCCTGTCCGCACTGTGGATCGGAGTTGACCATCGCTGTCGGCGACTACGGCTGCTACTCGGCCATCCGCGACTGGGATCGGGGCGACATCGAGCGGCGGGCGCTGCGGCCCGCCACGGCCGAGGAGCTTCGTGGCCCGGGCCGATGGATGCACGCCACAGCCGTCCGGGACGAGCAGCAACGACTCGCCGAGGGGATCAGGCACGTCTTTGGCCATGCCGAGTGCCCGGCTTGCGCCAGCGTGTTCAGCATTGCGGAAGCGCACACGAGCGCAAACCTTCCCCCAGCCCTTGAGGTGTCCTGAACTGGGAAAAGGAGTGCCCACCGCCTGTCATGATCTTGGTATGGCTGGCGTCATCACGGCTTTGGAGCCCTCGTGGATAGCCCCGTTCACCGGACTGAGCCCACGGCAGTTCGGCAAGCTGACCACTGCCTTGCGCCGCGCACGGACCCGATCCGCAAGGGTCGGCCGTGGAGCCTGCCATTGGATGATCGGGTGCTGCTCGTTGCCGCGTGCTGGCGGACCAACCTCACCCTGCGCCAACTCGCCCCGCTGTTCGGTGTGTCGAAGTCGGCGGCCGGCCGCATCATCGACCACCTCGCACCCTTGCTCGCGCACGCCATGCTCGGCATCGCCCGCCTCCACAACCTCGCCCTCGCCGGATAACGAGCGGCCTACCCCCCAGGCCAGTTACACCCGAAACAGCACGAAGATCGTTTACGGGACAGCCCTTAGGAGGACGAGCTGCACTATTCAAGTCAAAGGCGTTGACCTGCGCGGAGGCGGAACCGCCCGTAGCAGCTCCCACAGCGGACGCGAGCTCGACGCCCACACGCCGAGCGTCTGTCGGTCCACGACGTGCAGCCGCTGCTGCTTGGCGAACGTCACAGCCGGTGCACTCACCCTGCCGTTTGTCACGATCACCGCGACGTCCGCGCCGTGCACCGGCCGGGCCGTGCCGTTGAGCACCTGCAGATCCGGCGTGCCCACTGCGGTGCCGTGGGCGCCGTTGCGGCGGTGCTTGCACTGGATCACCCAGCGCCGCCCGAACGGGTCCGTGGCCTTCACGTCCGCGCCCAGGTCCCCACGCCCGCCGACCCGCTGAGCGTCCCGGCAGCCGTCCCGATGCATCAGGTCCCGCACCGCGTCTTCGAACCGGGTGTGGTGCAGCGCGTCCAGTTGGGGCAGCCCGTAGCGCAGGCCCTGCGCCCGCACCGCCTCCCACCGGGCCTGTTGCTGCCGGTTGTAGAGCCAGCCGAAACCCGCCAGCACGGCGAGTACCGCGGCGACGACGAGCACCCACCAGTGGGCCAGTAGCCAGTTGACCACCATCACCACCAGGCCAATCACAGCTGTCGCCACCACAGCGAAGGCAATCAGCTGGGCATCCCTCTGCTGCTGCTTCCTGCTGGGCCGCCGCCTACGCCGCCGGGTCACCGCTTCCCTTCGGGCGAGGAGAACCGGATGGGGTAGGACACCGTGGGCTCGGGCTTCTTGACCCGCACCGCCGGGACGTCGTCGAACCGGATCGGGTACGACACCGTGGGCTGCGGCCGCGGTATCGGTCCGTCGCCCGCTGATATGTCCCCGTTGCCTAACCCCACAACGGCTAACGCGACCACACCGAAGATCGTCATTTCTCGTCGTGCGCCCGGAGCCCATCGCGAATGTCCGCGAACCGGAGTCCCATCAGAGCGCACGTACGGCCGAACCCAAGGCATGCAAGCCCCTCCCCCTCGTAGCAACATCCCCCGCGCAACAGCCCATGGTGACAGCAAGCACTGACAGCGAGTCAGGGCGGCACCACGTGCGGTGATCAAGAAAGGCTTGAACAGGCCAGGTCACAGCCGGATCGAGAACATGTGGGGCTCTGCCCCACACCCCGGCCCTCTCTCGAAGGGGGCAGGGGGAAGCGCGTGATCCTGCGGTGAGTGGGTGGGGACTGGTGGGTGGGTCGGGGCGCACTCCCCCCTCGGACGGACCCCCAGAGGGCACCACGGCCGCCGCCGGGCCACCAGGCCAAGCCGCTACGCGGTTGCCGCGTCGGCGAAGGCCGGACACATGATGGGTCCGGCCTTCTTCCTGGGCGCCCATGTGCTGCCACGCACGTGCTGGGCGCCCGCAGGCTGCCGAAGCGCCTCACCGTGGAGGGTGCAGCTCCCGCGGTGAGTGGTGGTGAAACTGGCTGGAGGTGCTGGATCGTCTTTCGTGGTGTGACGTCCTCAACGCCCGAACCATCGCCCACGACTCCACCAGACTGGCCACACTGTGGCCACGGTGCTACCTCGGATGATCCGGTCGGCTGCCGCGGCATCCAGGTCCTCCGACACACCGCGTGCCTAGCCCACCTGGAGGAGCCTGATCGCGCCACCTACCTGGCCCACCTGGCCCGTCAGCGACTTGGCGCCGACATCGACCACCGCGGCACCCCCTTCACCGACGAGCTGTTGAGCGAACTACTCACCGCACTCACGCACCCCGCTACAGGCCGTCTCTGCTTTGGCCAAGCCAACTTTGAGCAGGCGAGGTTCAGTGGTGACGCCGTGTTCGACGGGGCGGAGTTCGAAGGCGACGCCTGGTTCAAGGGAGCGGAGATCGGTGGCAACGCCCAGTTCAACAAAGTGAAGATCGACGGCGATGCCCAGTTCGAGGGGGTGAAGTTCGGCGGCGATGCCCAGTTCGTAGGGGCGCAGCTCGGTGGAGCCTGGTTCCGTAGAGCGGAGATCGGCAACGAAGCCGATTTCGGCGGAGTGAAGTTCAACGGCGATGCTTCGTTCCTCAGGTCGAAGTTCAGCGGAGGCGCCTGGTTCGGCGGGGCGGAGTTCCACGGCGCCATCTGGTTCGGCGGGGCGGAGTTCCGCGGCGACGCTGTGTTCCTGCAGGCGGCGTTCGAACGCGCCGCAGCGGTGGGGCGGTTGGTGTGCACAGGGGCGCTCGATCTGTCTGGAGCAGCATTCGGAGCCGCCGTGACCATCGAGGCGGCAGCGGCTGCCGTGCACTGCCGGCGGACGCGGTGGGCTTCCACTGCTGCGCTGCGGCTGCGCCACGCCGTCGTGGATTTGAGTGACGCGGTCCTGGAGCATCCAGTTAGTGTCGCTGCGCGCTCCCGACCCTTCACCGCGGACGGCGCGGAAATGGCGGAACTCGACTTGACGGGTCCCCGCGTGCGTGTCGTATCGCTGCGAGGTGTGGATGCGGCGCACCTGGTGCTCACCGACCTCGACCTCACCGACTGCCGTTTCGCCGGGACCATCCACCTTGACCAGCTACGGCTGGAAGGGCGATACACCCTGGCTGTCGCTCCCTCCGGTGTGTGGCGCCACGGGATACGGCCAGTGCGCTGGACACCGCGCCGGACCCTGGCCGAAGAGCATCACTGGCGTGCCACCCGCTCCGCGGGCGCAGACGGCTGGACCCCTCCGCTAGAAGGGGAAGAAGTGCTGGAACCGGCCGCACTGGCGCCCGTGTACCGGCAACTGCGCAAGAGCTTCGAAGACGGCAAACACGAACCCGGAGCCGCCGACTTCTATTACGGCGAAATGGAGATGCGCCGCCACGCCGACGACATCCCCTTGGCCGAGCGCAGCCTGCTCACTGCGTACTGGGCGATCTCCGGCTACGGGCTGCGTGCCTCCCGCGCCCTTGTCTGGCTGCTGACAGCCATGACCGCCACCGTGCTGGCGATGATGCTGTGGGGCCTGCCGCGGTATGACCCCAAGCCGACCATCACGGGGACCCCCACCGGCACCCGCAGCATCACGATAACCACCGTCACACCCGACCCGGTCAACCCCAACGGGCCGTACCGCGGGCGCCTGTCGGTCGAGCGGTTCGAGAAGTCCCTGCGGGTGGTGATCAACTCGGTGATCTTCCGTTCCTCCGGCCAGGACCTGACCACCGCCGGCACATACACCGAGATGGCCTCCCGGCTCGCCGAACCCGTCCTTCTAGGTCTGGCCGCCCTCGCCATCCGCAGCCGCGTCAGACGCTAGCCCACACCTGCTGGGACCGGTGGCGTCCAGGCCGGGGGTAGCGGCGCGGCAGCCCTTACGCCGAAGCACCAGGGCCGCCGCGCCGTTCCTACGAACGGGCTGGGCCACCCCGGTGTCAGCGACGGACCGTCACGCGCCCCCACCGCGGTCAGCAGGAAGACGGCCGGCAGCGACTGCCGGGCACTGACACTGACGCGAAGCCGACATATCGCAGCTCGCCCCATTGGGATTCGTAAATACGTTCGAACGCATTGCGTCTCCCGTGCTAGCCTGACGCGCCTTTCGAAGATCACTTGGAGGTGTCACGTGCCCATACGCCACCGACAGAACCGAACACAATTAATCGTCCGAGGCGCGCTCGCCACGACCATGGCCCTCGCGGCCGCCGGCGGAACCCTGCCCTTCCTCCTCACCAGCGCCCATGCCGCGACGACGGCGCCCCCGACCCTGACGATCGACGCCCCGGACCGCTACCTGCCCCGCCCCTACAACCTGGAGTCGGCAGGCACCGTCGGCGACCTCAACCAGACACAGCTGGACGGCAGCGACGCTTTCACGCCGTACCGCTGGAGCCCCGTCGGCGGCGACCCGCAGACCGTGGGCAAGGACCCGGCCGACACCTTCGCCGAGCGCATCGGCGGCCACGCCTCCGACGTGGTCGGGGTCTACACCGTGGCGGACCGGTCGGTCGAGCTGAAGGACATGAAGGCCGGTACGTCGGCCCGGTTCACGCTCCCCGAGGGACAGACGTACCACGGCACCTTCGGCGAGACCGTGGTGACGGCGACCTGGACGGCTGGCGGTGACGTCGACTCGCTGCATCTGCTGCGCCTGCGCGACGGACAGCTCACCGACACCCCGGTGATCGGCGAGAACGGTGTGCGCGCGGCGTCGTACAAGGTGCTCGGCGCGGATGCGGGCCAGCTGGCGATCCTCGTCTCCGGTGACCCGACGGGCCAGGTCGGGCTGGTCGACCTGGCGACCGGGGAGATCACCGGCGTACTCAAGGGCTCGTGGGTCAGCGGCTTCACCCAGGTGGTGCTCTCCGAGACGTACGTCGGGTGGTTCGATCCGGCGTACGGCGACCAGGAGGTGCACCTGCTGCGCCGGGACGCCCTGGGCGGCGCGGAGACCACGGTCGGCGTGGCGTCGACGTACGAGCAGCGGTCGTTCGTCGCGCTGGTGGGCGACTGGGTCGTCTCGCTGCGGCAGACCGAGTCGTTCCGTAACAGCGACGCGCCGAAGGACCGCGGCGAGCCGCTGCTCGCTGCGCCGATCGGCGGGGGCAGGACGAAGACGCTGCTGCCGCACGCCCGCCTGGGTGGTACGTACGGGCTGAACCCGACGCCCGACGGCGGCGTCCTGGTCGCGGGCGGCAGTTCGGCGGGCGACTGGGCCGTGCGCAAGGTGAGTGTGCGGGCCGATGGCAGCCTGGGCGTGAGCGCGGTGCGGGCCGTGGCGCCGAAGCCGGGTACGTACGGAACGGTGACGCTGGCGGCCGGGGACCTGGCGGTGCAGGAGACGGACACCAACTACCTGCCGTCGCTGTACGAGCGGCACATCGAGCTGGGTGACACCCCGTCGGCCGGTACGCGCAGCCTGGTGGCCGAGCCGCCGCTGAGCACGGACGGCACGGGTGGCTCCGCGGGCAACGGCGCTTACGCGCTGGGCGACGGCACCTTCGCCTACCCGGGAGGCTCAGGGATCGAGGTCCGTTCGAATCCCGACGACGCCGCGGTCCTTGCCGCGCCGGGCGGCGGGGAGGTCGTCGACGCCTCCGGCCGGTACGTCGTCTTCGGCTACGGATACATGTCCGGCTTCGGGCAGTACCAGCAGTACGTCATCGACCGGGAGAAGTCCGGCGACGACAAGGTGCTGCTGACACGCGCGGCCTCGGCGGCCGCCGTCTGGGGTACGACGTTCTGGACACCCGGCGACACCAAGGGCACCGTCAAGGCCACCGACCTGAAGTCGGGTAGGACCGAGTCCTTCTCGCTCGGCAAGGAATGCACGCCGACGGACCTTCAGGCCGTGGGCCGCTGGGTGTACTGGACATGCGAGGCCTACGGAGACCTCCCTGCGTCCGGCGTCTGGGATCGCACCACGCAGCGCATGATCGATGTCCCTAGGGGCGGCGAACTCGGTGACGGCTATGTCGTTGTGCACGACGACGCCGCGGGCAAGCTCCAGCTCGTCGACTTCCACACCGTCGACAGTGTGACGACCCGTTCGCTGGCTGACATCACCGGTCACCTGGCCCGCGGCTACTACGCCGTCGACCGCTTCGGCGGCGGAGTGGCCTACGTCCCCGGGCGCGGCAAGCCCGGCGCCATGCGCGCCGCCAGCTCCGGCGTGCCCACCTCTCCGCTCGCCGAGATCGAGGCCCACCCCGAGACGTCCGTCGACCTGCAGTCGGCCACGGACGCCCGCTGGGACGGCTCCTGGCAGTTGTCCAAGCCGGCGGCTCCGGGCGCGCAGGTCGTGATCAAGGACGCGGGCGGCAAAGTCGTCCGGACACTGGACGCCGTACAGCGCGGCGCGGCGCTCACGGCGGCGTGGGACGGCAGGCGCTCGAACGGGAAACTCTCACCAAACGGGCCGTACACCTGGGAGCTGACGGCAACTCCACAGGACGGGCAGGGCGCGCAGCTGAAGCTCAGCGGCGCGATCACGGTGACGGGCGCGGGCGCCAAGGCGACACCGAACGTGTCCAACCATCTTGCTGCCGACGGCGGTTACGGGGCGGTGCGCAGCCACGACTCGCTCGCCTCGCGCAGGGAGAACGCTCTCTAGCGAACCGGGTCACCGTTCGGTATCCGACGTCGGCAGGCCCGTAATTCCGGGCACCGGATCGCTCCGTCGCATACGCGGCGGCCCCGCCCGGTGCACGGGTCCTGATCCGACATCCGGCGCGGCCGTGTCACCGATACCCGATCGGTGACACGGCCGTGTGCGGCCTTGCTCGGGAGACATCATCGCCTGGGCTGTTGAACGGTTCAGGCGCCCGTCCCGGGGATGGCGACGTGCAGGGTCGGGGCTCCCGTCCGTTTCCTGGGGGCGGGGTCCGTTCCCGGTGTGCGGTGGTAGGACAGGGCTGTCATCAGCACTGCGGACAGCAGCCAGACTGCGAGGCCGAACGAGGGGACCGCGAGAGGGGAGTTGGGCATGTCGGCAGGAAACATCGACGATGTCGTGGACAGGCTTGCCGGGATCGTGCGGGAGGCGACCCGCGCCGGTGACCGGCTCGGGTACTTCGCCTCGCTGTACCGACAGGTGACTGTTGAGGTCCGCACGGCCATTCACGGTGGGCTGTTCGACGACGGCGCCCGCATGGACCGTTTCGACACACTCGGGCGGCCGGGCTCCCGAAGCGGAGTGCCGGCGGGAGCCGGACCGCACGGTGCGAGCCGGGCGGAACTGAACGACCGGGCCCGATCCCCCGGAGCACCTGACCGAGCGGGAGGAGGAGATCCTGCGCTGTATTCGGCGGTGGATCGAAGACAAGGGTGAGGGGCCGTCGGTGCGGCAGCTCGCCCACGCCGTCGGGATGCGTAGCACGGCATCGGTTGCCTACCACCTGGCCAACCTGGAACGGTTCGGCGCGCTGATACGCGATGGCCGGGGCTGGAACACCTGCCGCCTGGGCCACTGACCGGCACTGCACGGCTCAACCGCTGTGACCTGCTGTGGTCGGGCCTGTGGTCGGGGTGGAGCGCAGCCGCCGGACCGCGGTGGAGCAGCGGCTGCGCGGGGCGTCTACAGACTCTGGGACTGGCTCCAGCTGACTGTGCTGCCGGGGCCTTGGACGGGCCGCCATACGGGTTGGGGCGGTCCGCCGTGGAGCACGACCAGGGGTGCCGCCGCCAGGGCACCTGACCCGAGGCTCTTGTAGGTGCCCTGCACGATCAGGGCGCGGATGAACTCCGCGACCGCGGCGAAGACGTGGAACACCACGCGGCGAACATCACCCGACCGTGGATCGGGGTGCCTCCCAAACCCGTGAACAACCGCTGTCAGAACTGGGGCTCTGGTCCACTTTCCGTGGAGGCTCACGGAAAGTGATGTCAGTGGTGTGTGGTCGGATGGCCGGACTCTGCTGTTGATCTGCTGAGAGGCCATCATGACGTCCTTGTACCCCTCCCTGACTCATGCTTTGGCCGAGGCTTTGGTCGATGTCTTGTGGTTCATCGAGGACAGCGATGACGAACAGATGGATCCGGACGACGCCGTCAAGGTTCTGGAGGGCGTCGCCCACTTGGTCAGCACGCTGTCGAGTGATCAGCGACAGGAGTTGATCGATCTGGTCGGGGCGATGGCAGCAGCCGAGTCCGACCCGGCTCGACGCGAGTTCCTGGAAGGGTTCCCGGAAGGCTTCGGGCTGATCGAGGATGAGTCCTGAACAGCCTCTTCAGGAGTAGAGCAGGATGCGCTTGCGCAGGAGTTCAAAGCCTGCGCGGCCGAACATCTGGCGTTTCAGCATCTTGATCCTGTTGACATGGCCCTCGACGACTCCGGAGTTCCACGGCTGCGAGAGTCCGGCGATGACAGCGTCCAGGTCGCGTTCCAGGTGCCGGGCGAATCGCTGGAGGCTGGGCAGATCGGCAGCGGTGGCGGCTTCGATCCATGCCGGCAGTTGGTGGCCTTGCAGCTGGGTGAGCATGCGGGCGAAGGAGCGCACGTGTCCGGCAAGTGCGTCCAGTTCGGGCAGTTGACCAGCACGGCCTTGAGCTGCAGCCGGTCGCTCTCGGCCAGGGCGTCTGGTTGCAGGCCTCCGTTGGTGCCGCAGCCAGCCGCCAACCGCGCGGAGGCTGAGCGCGTCGCGCGCCGCCAGGCGGAGGAAGCCGAACGCGCGGCGGCCGAGGCGCCGGCCGCGAAGCCTCGCAGGGCGACCGCAAGGTCATCTGACCCGGGCCGCTCTACTGGCCGGAGGGCGTCTTGCCCGCCGACACCACCGGGCGGAAAGATCGACACAGATCATGGACGTCACCACCGAGGGGGAAGTACACGGTGAGCAACACGCTGCTGCATCCGGACGGCTGGCTCGTGCTGGGGCTGCCCTGGCCGGAGCAGACCCAAGACGGCTGGGGCGAGTGCGCCCTGGCCATCGCCCCGCAGATGATCCCCCGCAGCCTCGTCAGCAAAGAGGCCGGCATCGCGCTCGACCTCGCGACCGGCCTGGCCCGCGACCCGGGCGACGGGCCCGGCAAGGCCGTCTTCTTCTCCGACGTCACCCTCTGGCTCGACAAGCAGGGCAAGGACTGGGGCGACCTCGGGATCGACTACGAGGCCGTCATCGACGAACTCACCAAGGCCCCGGTCCCGCAGCTCTACATGACGCTGAAGCAGAAGGCCCACGCCATCCTGTGCGACGCGAGCCGTGAGGGCCTGCGCCTGTACTACACCAGCGGCGAAGTCGCGCACGTCACCCCGCAGGTCCGCGCCGACGTCCACACTGCGATCACCACGAGCCTGGAGCGGGACTGGCCGCCCTACATCCAGGGACTCATCGACCGCGGCGCCCTCCAGACCCAGTAGCACCGCACCGCTCCCGCGTCGGGTCCGGCCACCCAGGCCGGGCCCGACGTCGCCTTGGGGTCCCGCGTTGTCGGTGGGGGGCTGGAAGGCTTGTCGGATGAACGGTGACGAGCAGCTGCTGAACGGCCGTGTCTACGGCGCGGAGCACGACGACCCCAACCCCGGCTCGCTTCCGCACCGGACCTACGCCGACTGGTCGGCGGGCCGCTGGACGGCCTGCTGCTGGACATCCACGGGCGGCGGACCGTGGAAGTCGACGACAGGGTGGCCCTGACCACCGAGCTCGGGCGGTTCCCCGGAGGCCGCGCCCTGTACGACCCGCACCCCGGCGAACCCCGTGCGCTTGCAGCACCTGCGCAAGGACGCCGGCCTCACCGGGATGGAACTCTCCGCCCGGTGCGGCTGGCACCCCGCGAAGACCACCCGCATCCAAAAGGGCGACGCCCCGCCCTCCGACACGGACATCCGCACCTGGTGCGCGGCCTGCGGCGCCGACGACCAGGCCGACGACCTCATCGCCACCGCCCGCGCGGTGGACTCCATGTACCTGGAGTGGCGCCGCCTGCACCAGGGCGGCATGCGCAAGGTCTGTCACGTCCAGCAGGAGATGATGTGATCTCCAAGGGTGGCATGGTCTTTGACCTGGGACGCTTCAATTAGAGCCGGACGTTTTTTAGAGGCAGGTGACCTGCAATTTCTTGCCTTGGTGCCGGGTTGGCCTGGTGCGCCGCAAGTAGTTCCGGACATCAACTCAAGTACTGCCGGACGTGTTACTGCACGGCTGGGCCTGTGCAGACGCCGTTGTGCGCAAGTTCCTAATGATCAGTACGGCCTTGTGGGAGCCGTTCGTGATCAACGGCTGCCGCCCATTGAGGCGTTGGGGCCGCGATGATCTTGGGGTCGTGATGGGCGTGCGTGGTGGTCTACTGGGGGAGTAGTGGTCCGCTGTGTGGCGGACCGATCACGAAGGAGAACAAGTCCGGTGCCCGATCTGCCTGCTCCGAGCTCGACGGGTGTCCGCATCGCAGGCGACCGTTACCAGTGGTTGATCGCCTGGCAGGGCTGCGTCACAGCGGTAAGGGACGCGGCTCTTCATGTGGCGAGTCCGGTCGTGGCGGTCGGCGTTGAGGTCGACGGTGTGGGCAATGTCGACGATGTCGTCTTGTACCGCAAACAGCCTCCGCATACCTATATGCAGGTCAAGTACGCGGCGGACAGCAGCACGCCGGTCAACGAGGAGTACCTGCTCAAGTCCAGCGACCGGGGCGGGCCGTCGATCCTGCGGAAACTGGCGCGGTCTTGGGAGCAGCTGGCCCGGGACGAAACCCCGGTCGACCTCGCGCTGCTCAGCAACCGGTCTCCGGACGCGGGCGATCCCTTGATTGCCCTCCGCGATTCCCGCAGCCAGCTTCTCCTGCCGAAGGCGGCCCGGCAGGGCCCGCGCTCCCAGGCGGGGCAGGCGCGCACGCGTTGGGCCGAGGGGTCCGGCCTGAGCGAAGAGCAGTTGCTGGAGCTGTTGAAGGTGCTGCGCTTCGACCTGGCGCGGGACGTGCAGCACCTGCACGAGCACTTGCAGATGACGATGTTCGCCGCGGGATTGCGGTTCGACGAGGAGTCCATGCACGCCGGAGCGGACTGGGTCGCCCGCCAGGTCGCCGACGGGCAGCGCCGGTTGTCCCTGGCGGACATCCGCGAGGCGATCAAGGCGATGCGGCTCGCCGCGGGCGCGTCACGTGCGGTGCTGTCCGTGGCCGCCTTGAAGCCTGACCCGATGGCGCAAGACGCCAATTACGCGGTGGACTGGGTGGACCGCTTCCGGAAAGCTCAGGTGGGGAGAGGCCGCCGCGAAGGCGTGATCCTAGGCATCCGGGGAGGAGTGCGCCCGGAAACGGGGCGTCGGATTCAAAGACGATGTGGATTGCTATACACTCTTCACAGCGAATCCGGCACCGTGTGACACGCTTAGTCGCCGGTATGGGAGGGCTCGCCAACCCGCGGACCGTCCGTCAGCGGGTGGGTGCCTCGGGCGCCTGTGCGATCCCCCGCGAGCAGGTGCCCGAGGCATCTTTGTGACTTTCAGTGCACGGAGCCGAGAGGGCTCCGGTCAGGACTTCTGGGCGCGGTAGAGACCGCGGCCGGCCCGGCGTACGCGGGAGGTGCCGACCAGACGGTCGAGCGTGCTGCGCACCGCATTGATGCTCCCGGAGTCGGTGTCGCGGCCGAGCGCCGCGGCCACGTCGCGCGCGCGGACCTCCGCATCACCGACGCCCGCGAAGTACTCCAGGATCTGTTCGGTGAGCGCGCCGTAGCTGCGCGGTTCGTCGGCCTCCGCATGCGAGGAGGCCGCCGGCTTCTCCTTCTGCGTGGGCTCCGCCTGTCGCGGCGCGGACTGCTTTCGCGCCGGGCGGGCGGCGGGCGCGACGACCGGAGTGTCGGCCTCCGCCTGTTCGGGCTGCTCGGCGGCGCGGCGGCCGGATGGCTCGGCCATGAGGACCGTCAGGGCGCTCAGGGCGCGCTGGACGGAGTCGAGGTGGGCGGCCACGGCGGCCAGTTCCCTCTCCAGTGCCTGCTTCTGAATCTCCAGGCGGGCGAGGTCCTCCTGGAGGCTCTCCGCAGTGACCTCAATCTCATGCGCTGCGCGAGTTGCCGAGACCATGTCTTCCTCTCATCCTCAACCCTCCGTGCCGCGCCTCGCTGAAGTCAGCTGCGGTGCCGCTCGGCTCGGGCCCGGGGAGATGTGTTTAGGTGCATCGTATGTCACAGCGTACGAGGTTTGGACCCGGAAGATGCAAGGTGGTGATGCGAGGTCCCGTCGAGTCAGGTGACTACCACTGTCCTTTCACCCTTTCGTGAGCGGCACCTCAGCGGTGTGGACACGGTGCGGACCGGTCGGGTCGTGGGTGACCGGACTCCGGGTCGGATAGGGCGGAATCGGCCGTGGTCGGCGGGTGTTCCTCGGGAGTTCGGCCGGGTTCCCGTCGGGACTGCTCGCGAAGGTGGCGCAGTCGATCCGCCGATCGTTGGATGCGGGTGCCGACGTCGTCAAGAGCTTCTTGAAGGATGCGGATCCGCGCCTCGAGCACGGCCACTTCCGCGGCCAGTGAGACACCGGCGGCACGCGAATCGAAGTCCCGGCCCACGCTTTGTCCTCATTTCTCCTGCGTGGCCGCCCGGTTCCAGTGGCGGAGCTTGTCAGGGTTGAGGACCGCCCAGATCTGCACGACGCGGTCGCCCGCGACGTCCAGGCTGATGACCGCGGCGACCTCGTCGCCGTAGCGCACCACTATTCCGGTGCGGCCGTTGACGGACCGGCAGTGCAGTGTGGTTCGGGGGCGGCCAGCTAGGAGGGTCAGCAGGCTGCGGGTGACGCGCAGTGCGCCGTGGACGGGCCGGGTCAGTGTTCTGACCTTGCCGCCTCCGTCGAAAAACACCGTGGCGTCCGGTGCCAGGAGGGACATCAGGCGGGCGGGGTTCTCCGCCACGCAAGCCTGTCGGACCGCTCGCACCACACGGTCGTGCTGCTGTGGTGTCGTGGGGTGCGCCCACCTGGTCCCAAGGCTGTGCCGGGCCCGGGCGGCGAGTTCGCCGCATTCCTGTTCCGTCTGTCCGACGATGGCGGCGACCGTCCCCGGAGCCATCCCGAACACGTCGTTGAGGACGAATGCGGCCCGCTCGGCCGGTGGCAGCGTGTCCAGCGCCTTGAGGAGGGCCTGGCTCACCTCTTCGTCCAGGTCCTGAGGGGGCGCCGCGCCGACCGGGCCCGGATGCGACCGCCCGGTCGGCGCCAAGCGCTCCAGACAAATGCCGCCGACGGTCGTCACCAGCCAGGACCGGGGTTCGGCGATACGGATCCTGTGGTCGTCGGACAGGCCGTACCAGCGCCGGTAGGCCTCCGCCACGACGTCGTCGGCGTCCTGGCTCCGGCCCAGCATCCAGTAGGCCACGTTGAGCAGTCGGCGTCGCTCGTCGAGCAGCTCCGCGATCGGCACCGTCTCGTCGTCCTGTACCCGGTCCATCTGGCATCACCCCTTCGCACAGCACCCGACAAGGCGGTGCCACCCCTGATTCCGGCCGATGTCCGCCGCGGCGGCCGAGAATGGGGCAGTCCGCTTTCGTCCGGCGGGTCCAACCGATGCACTGCTGACCAGACAGGGACAGATCGTGTGACACGGTTTCCCGGTCGTACGCAGCGGCGTCCGTCCGTGCGCCGGCGGGCCGCGGTCACCTTCGCGGCGGTCGTCAGGGCAGAAGGCTGTCCAGGGGCGTCTCGGGATCGGACAGGGCCGCGTCCGCCACGGAGGCACCGGACTCGACGAGGGCGCGGACGGAGTCGATGACGTTCCACACGTTCACACTCATGCCCGCCAGGACCCGGTCCCCGGACAACCAGAAGGCGATGAACCGCCGCTCGGCCGGGTTCCCGCGGAAGACGACGCGGTCGTAGCCGCCGGGCTCGGTGTACCCCGTGTACTCCATCCCAAGGTCGTACTGGTCGGTGTAGAAGTACGGCAGCCGGTTGTAAGCCGCCTCCTTGCCGAGCATGGCCAGTGCCGCCGTGCGGGGCTGATGCAGGGCGTTGGCCCAGTGCTCCACCCGCAGATGCCGGCCGAGCCGGGGATGGTAGGCGTTGGCGACATCCCCTGCGGCGTGCACGTCCCGGGCCGAGGTGCGCAGACGCTCGTCGGTGACGATGCCGTTGCGCACCTCCAGTCCCGCCGCCTCGGCGAGCTGGACGTTGGGGGTGATGCCGATGCCCACCACCACGGCGTCGGCAGGCAGTCGGGTTCCGTCGGCGAGCTGGACGCCGTCGGCGCGGGCGCCGTCACCGGTGATGCGCTCGACGGCGGCGTGGGGCCGCAGGACGACCCCGTGATCCCGGTGCAGGTCGGCGAAGACCTCGGCCGCCTCCCGGCCGAGCACCTTCAGCAACGGCAGCTCGGAGTGCTCAAGGACGGTCACCAGCGCCCCGGCCGTCCGGGCCGCCGCGGCGGTCTCCAGACCGATCCAGCCGCCGCCAACGACCACGATCCGGGCCCCGGGGGTGAAGGCGGCCTTGAGCCGCTCGCTGTCTCCCACGCGGCGCAGGTACAGCACGTTGTCCAGGTCCGCCCCGGGCACCGTCAGCCGGCGGGGGGACGATCCGGTCGCCAGGAGCAGCTTGGTATAGGACATCTGGCGTCCGCCGGTGAGTTCGACCTGGCGGGTATGTGCGTCGACGGCCGTCACGCGCGTTCCCGTCATCAGGTCGACATCGTGCTCGCGGTACCAGTTCTCGGAATGCACGAATATGGACTCGCGGTCCTCCTTGCCGAGCAGGTACCCCTTGGACAGCGGCGGTCGGATGTAGGGGCGCTCCGCTTCGTCCCCGATGAGGACGAGCGGGCCGTCGTAGCCCTGTTGCCGGAGTTCCTCGGCGGCCTTGCCCGCGGCGAGACCGCCCCCGACGATCACGAACCCGTTTTCTCGCGACATGATGTTCCCGTCTCCGCTCGCGCGCACCGGACACTGGTGTGCCCTCGTGCGGAAAGACCGTGAGAACCCGCAGGTTGTGACACCGGCCCGCGCCGCGGAGGCAGCGTGCGGGCCTGCGAGGGCAGAGCGGAGCAGCGCGACGAGGACGCGGACGACGTCCGTGTTCCACGACCGTGGCCGAGGCGGTCCGCAGCTCCGCGCCCCTCGTCGCCGCCGGCGCGGGCTAGCGTTTGGTGCCCTGCGCCCAGTGCGTCTCGAGGGCGGCGGCCACCTCCGCGGGCCGCTCCAGCACCGTCCAATGGTTGCAGTCGAGATGGAGGACGCGGGTGGCGCGCAGGGCGGCGCCGAGTTCGTCGCCGAACTCGATCTGGCAGGCCGGGTCGCGCTCGCCCCAGAACACCAGCGCGGGTGCTGTGACGTTCGACAGGGCCGGTTCCCACTCCGTCCCCATGGTCACGGCGGACCGGTACAGCCGCAGGATGCTGTCCTTCATCGTGCCGTCGACGTGCCGGACCATCTCCTCCACCGGTTCGGCGGGCGCGTCGAAGCCGTTCACCAGGTCCTTCGCAAAGGACTCAGGGTCCAGTTCGGCCATGAACCGCTCGCCGGCGACGGGGTCCTGCCAGGTCTCGGCCAGCGGGTGCCAGACGTAGCGGGAACTGATGGGTCCGTTGCCACCGGCCCAGGTGCGCACCAGGTCGGGGCGGAGGGAGGCGACGCGGGCGGTGAGGATGCAGCCCCAGTCGTGACCGACCAGGTCCACGGGCTCGCCGACGCGCTCGAGGCGTTCGACGAGCCAGTCGACGTACTCCTCCTTGCTGGAGCCGAAGCCGGTGGGGCGGGGGGTGCCGAATCCGGGCAGGTCCCAGGCCTCGACGTCGGAGCGGGTCAGGTGTCGGCGTACGCCGTTCCACACGCGGTGGGTGTCGGGAACGCCGTGGATGAGGATGGCGGGCATGGTCGGTACATCCCTCGTGATAGGGGCCGCGGCCGGGATCCGGGGAGGCTGTGTGGCCGCGGCGGGCCGGGACGACGAGCATCATGTGCTGCGCCGGATGCACCCAACATAGTGGCACACAGTGTCACGGGTTACCGGTTCGGGACCCACCTCCCGTCACAGGTGGGGCGCTGGACCTGTGACGTGGGGGATGTACTCGCTTTCGTCCCGTTCGCCCGCGCATCCGACGAGCGCGCCCTCCGGAGAGGCCTACGCCGTTAGTGCCGAGTTCTACGACGTGCTGCAAAGGGAGGCCGATGCCGCGCACGTGCGGCAGCTGTACGGAGAAGCGGTGGGCAACCCGCGGTCGGTGTGCTGGACATCGGCACGGGCACCGGCCGTGTCACCCCGCTGGGCCTCGCCGGGTCAGCGTGCACGCCGTCGAACCCGCGCGGTCCATGCAGCGCCACTCTGATGACCCGGCTCGCGTTCTTCCCGCCGACGCGCGCGAACGGATCACCGTCCACCCCTGCACCCTCCCGGAGACCGGCCTGCGCGGTGTCGCGGGTCGCCGTCTGCCACAACACCTTGGCGTGCCTCGATCCTTCCTCGCGCCGACGGCTCCACCCCGCCGTCACCGAAGCGCTCTGTCCCGGCGGCGTCTTCCTGCTGCAGCTTCCGCCGGCGGCACGCCTTCCGCGGGTGCGCACCGTCCACCCCCTGCCCGCCCAGCCACTAGGGCGGCACGAGTACGGCGGGCGCATGGTGCTGTCGGCCGACGCCGGCCGCCTCCGGACCCGTTTCGACAACCGGGTGCGGGACGTGACCGGTGTCCTGCGCGAGCACACCGAGACCTTCTGGATGTGGCTGGCTTCCCGGGACGACATCGCCGCTGAGCTGGCCCAGCACGGATTCACCGCGGTGCCCGACGCGGGCGATCCCGCGGTGCTGACCGTACGACGCGCGTAACGGCGACCCGTTGACCCCTCGACACGCTGTGACACACAGAACGCCGTCCCGGCGGCGGTCCCAGTGTCACACGCGCGGGCCCTCGCCTGTCTGTCCTTCTGCGGACCTTGCCCGGCCCTCCTCGGCCGCGGTCCGCTCCACCACCGGCAGGCACACGGCGACGGCTCGCAACGACTGATCGTCGTGACCAGCGACCGCAAGGACCCACATATGTCGACCGTCGTCCCGTACACAGCGCTGACAGGTGTCTACACCATCGACCCGGCACACAGCACCATCGGCTTCTCCGTCCGGCGCGCCGTGATCGCGAACGTGCGCGGACGCTTCGGCGCGTTCGAGGGGCTGGTCAAGCTGGACGGCTACCAACTCAGCCGCTCCGAGGCCTACTTGAGCGTCCAGACCGGCAGTATCGACACCAGCAGCCCTGACCGGGACACCCATCTCGCGGGTCCGGACTTCCTCGACGCCGCCACCTATCCGCTGATGCTCTTCCGCTCCGCCAGCCTCGCCGACCGCGGAGACGGCCAGTTCCGTCTGATGGGCCACCTCAGGATCAAGGACGTCGAACTCCCCCTCCACATCCACCTCGCCTTCGACGGGGCCACGCAGGACGAGAGCGGAGACCACCGTGTCGGCTTCTCCGGCACCGCCCTGGTGCGCCGCTCCGACTGAGGGCTCGGCTGGAACACGCCCGACGAAACCGGCGGCGTCCTCATCAGCGACAAGGTCAGGCTCACCTTCGACGTCTCCGCCGTCCGCCTCTCCCGCTCGTATGCCGCATGACCAACCCCGCGCTACAACACCGACCGCCCCGCGCGGTCCCCGCCGGCAGCGATGCCGGTGACCACAGGTCGGTCCGCAGCCGCGGCCGAACCGTACGCACGAAACCCAGGTGAGACCCTCCATGAATCATCAAGTCCCCACCGTCCAGACCCGGTTCCGCTCCATCACGACGATGGAGGACCTGCGAGAGCACCTGCAGTGGGCCATCGAGCTGGAACACGCCACGCTGCCGCCCTACCTCACAGCCCTCTACTCGCTCGACCCCGAGCGGAACGCCCACGCCGTCGAAGTGGTCAGCAGCGTGTTCGTGGAGGAGATGATCCACCTCGCGCTGGTGGCGAACCTCCTGAACGCGGTCGGCGGGCAACCTCGCGTCGACACCCCGCAGATACTGTCGCCGCATCCGCGGCCCATGCCGCACGCCGACCCCTCCATGCAGCTGTCCCTGCTGCCGTTCGGTCAGGAGGCGGTCACCATGTTCCTCCGCCTCGAACAACCCGCCCACCCGGGCGACCCGGCCGAGGGCGACGCCTACATGACGATCGGCCAGTTCTACGACGCGATCGAGAAGGGCCTGCGACACCTGTGCGCCGAGCTCGGCGAGGAACAGGTCTTCACCGGTGATCCCGCCCGTCAGGTGGCCGCAGGACCCTTCGGGCACACCGGCGGGCGGCTGAGCCCGGTCACCGATCTCGCCTCGGCGTTCTCCGCCCTGGAGGAGATCGTGGAGCAGGGCGAGGGCGCGGCACGCGTCGATGTGTGGGACGGGGACATGGACATGTTCCACCCGCAGACCAAGGCGGTCTCGCACTACTACCGCTTCCAGGAGCTCGCACAGGGCCGGCGCTACCAGCCGGGGGACACACCGGAGACAGGGCCCACCGGCGAGACGCTCACCGTCGACCCCGCCGGGGTGCGCCCGATGCGGCCCAACCCGCGGCTGGAGGACCATCCGGAGGGCAGTGCGATCCGCACGGCGCAGGAGGCGTTCAACATCGCGTACGGCAAGCTGCTGCAGCTCCTGGAGCAGGCGTTCAACGGCAATCCCGCGATGCTCGGGGTGTCGGTGGGCACGATGTATGCGCTCAAGGGGCAGGCGCAGAGCCTGATGTCGATGCCCGACGGCGAGGGCCTGACCGCGGGCCCGACCTTCGACTACGTCGCTCCGGAAGATCGCGGCTGACTCCCGCACACATGGTGGCCCCCTGGACCGTCGGTCCAGGGGGCCACGACGTTGGTGCGGGTCAGGGGGGCGGAGCCTGCACGCCCCCCTGACCCGCGGCACCGGTGGGTCAGCGCACGGTCCGAGCGGCTGCCTCGATCACCCCGGCGACGTCGGCGGGGTGGGAGACACTCACGGCGTGCGATGCCCGTACGCGCGTGATGTGGGCGTGTGCGCGCTGTGCCATGAAGATCTGGGCCTGCGCCGGGATGTTGCGGTCCTGGGTGGCGACCACGGCCCAGGACGGGATGTTCTTCCAGCCGGGCTCGGAGGCGTCGTCCGCCAGGGCGGCATTGGTGATCGGGCGCTGCGTGACGGACATGAGGTCCGTGGTGTTGCGGGGGACGTCAGCGGCGAACTGCTGGTGGAACTTGCTCGGTTCGATCGTCAGGTCCGCATCGCGGGAGCCGTCCGGGAGAGTGACCGGCACGGAGCGCAGAGCGTCGCCGAGGGTGCTGCCGGGGAACTTGCCCGACAACTCGACGGCGCTCTCTCCCTTTTCGGGGATGAAGGCGGCGACGAACACCAGGGCCTTGACGTTGTCGGCGTCGTGGGCGGCGTCGCTGATCACCGATCCGCCATAGGAGTGTCCGGCCAGGACCACCGGGCCGTCGATGCCGGCCAGGACCTCTTTGAGGTAGGAGGCGTCGTTGTTCAGCCCGCGCAGAGGGTTGGCCGCGGCGACGACGGGGTAGCCCTCGTGCCTCAGCCTCCTGATGACGCCGTTCCAGCTGGTGGAATCGGCGAACGCGCCGTGCACGAGCACCACCGTGGGCTTCTTCTCGCTGTCCGGTGCGGACGTGGTCCTGTCCGCGTGGGCGGGGGCGACCGCCGTGGCGATGAGGGCGGCGGCGACGGAGGCGGTGGCCAGGAGGGAAAGCGGGGTGCGGACCCGCTGGTAGATGGAACTGCGGTTCATGAGAGGCCCTTTCGGGAAACGGTGTGCTGTCACCTTCAAGACCGTGTGCGTGTCACAGGTGTGACACTTTGTGGCCTTTTATTCCTTTTTGCTGGTGAAGTGATGTTCACCGGTGATTCCCCTGTACTCCTGGACGGTGGGCTTGCGGATCTGTGTCCCCTCGCCGTAGAAGCCGCGGCTGAGCCGCGCGCGCAACCGCCGCACCCTGCCGCTCGCGTGGCCGTCTCCGTCGCGTTGTCCCGGGTCGAGGGGCCGGTACTGCTCGTGCGCCGTGAGGGCATGGAGTTCGTAGGGGGCGAGGGGCTGGTGCACCTCTACGTACTCGCCGTGCGGCAGGCGCTTGATGATGCCTGTCTCGCGGCCGTGCAGGACCTTGTCGCGATCGCGGCGTTGCAGACCCAGGGCGATGCGCTTGGTCACGAGGAAGAGGACGACCGGTACGACGAACAGGGCGATGCGGACCGTCCAGGTGACCGTGTTGACCGACATGTGGAAGGTCACGGCGATGATGTCGTTCGCGGCTCCGAGCAGTGCCACCAGGTAGACGCCGAGCCATGCCACGCCGAACGCCGTGCGCACGGGCCGGTTGCGTGGCCGCTCGAGCAGGTGGTGTTCGCGGTCGTCGTCGGTGACCCAGGCTTCGATGAACGGGTAGGCGCCCATGACGAGGAAGAAGCCGAGGCCGGCGAGGAGAGGGATCAGATTGTCCAGGGCCAGGGTGTGGCCCCAGAAGTTCACCTCCCACCCGGGCATGGCACGCAGCAGCCCGTCTGCGATGCCCATGTACCAGTCGGGCTGGGATCCCGCGGAGACCTGATCGGCGCGATAGGGGCCGAACTCCCAGACGGGGTTGATCTGGGCGATCGCGGCGATGGTGAAGACGATCCCGGCGACCATGCAGAAATAGCCACCCGCCTTGACCACGTACACCTGCACCGACGGGCCGACCACGTTTCGCTCCGTACGGCCGGGTCCCGGGTACTGGGTGTGTCGGTGCCGGTGCCCGAGGAAGGCGCGGAAGGCGACGAGCGCCAGCATCAGCGCCGGAATGACCAGGACGTGGATTACGTGGAAGCGGGGCACCAGGTCGTGCCCGGGGAACTCGCCGCCGAACAGGAACATCGACAGGTAGGTGCCGACGATCGGTACCGACAGAAGTGTCCCGTTCACCACGGCGAGCCCGGTTCCCGACAGGAGGTCGCCGGGGAGGTCGTAGCCGGTCAGACCACCGAACATGCCGAGGACGAGCAGGGCGAAACCGGCCACCCAGTTCAGCTCGCGAGGCTTGCGGAAGGCGCCGGTGAAGAACACGCGCATCAGGTGGGCCAGCAGGGAGGCGACGAAGATCAGTGCCGCCCAGTGGTGGGCCTGACGGATGAGCAGGCCGCCGCGTACGTCGAAGGAGATGTGCATCGTCGAGTCGAACGCCTCGGACACGAACTGGCCGCGTAGCGGAGCGTAACTGCCGTCGTAGACGACCTCGTTCGACGACGGGTGGAAGTAGAACGTCAGATACACGCCGGTGATGAGCAGGACGACGAAGCTGTAGAGACAGATCTCGCCCAGCAGGAACGACCAGTGCTCCGGACGGGCCCTGCGTGTGCCGGTCGTGTTGGTAGGCCCGATACCCATCCGTGTTCTCGCCCAGTCGGCGATTTTGTCACCGCTGCGGCTGCCCGCCGTGGTGACCGGTTCGATTGCGTCACTCATGTCATTACCACCATCAACACATCACCGGGAGCGCCTTGCGGCCGGGTCTGCGCAACGACACGGTGCATGGCGACGAGCTGCCGCACCGGGTTTCGTTGCCCTCACCAGAAGGGACCGAGAAAGTGGTGAAGGTGTGACATGACCGTAAGACCGGATCATGCCGGGGGTGTCCGGGTCAGGACGCCTTCGCACCGATCCGCTCGACGTCCTTACGTGCCGAGCGTCGTCGCGTCGCGCGGCGCTCGCTCTCCGTCGTGCCGCCCCAGATGCCCTCGACCTGCCCGACGCCCAGCGCCCACTGCAGACACCGCTCCCGCACGGGGCACCGGGCGCACACGGCCTTTGCCTCGTCGATCTGGACCAGCGTCAGACCCGCGGTGCCGATGGGGAAGAACAGGTCGGGGTCGACATCCCGGCAGGCCGCTCTCTCGCGCCAACTCATGGCAGCGCCTCCTTACTCGTCGCGGATGCCTCTCATGTATCTGACCATCCGAAGGGAGTTCCTGTGACATTCCATGCCGGAGAGCAACGGTGTGAAATACAGTGTGACAACAGACTCAATGTCTTGAGCGGGGCTCCGGGTCGTCGCACCATCTGTGAGTTGTGAACGCCACACAGGGCCCGAGGCCCCTACCCAGCCCAGCCGTCGATCCCCGGGACCCCCTCTCCCCGGGCACCCACACCCTCGTCGTCCAGTACGGCACGGCCGCCTTCGACCAGCGCTACCACGTCGCCGGAACCGGCCCGGTGTGCGTCGCCCACTCCGGAGGGCCGGGCATCGGCTGGGAATACCTGCGCATGCCCGGGCTGGAGCGCAGCATGACCGTCGTCTACCTCGAGCCGGTCGGCACGGGCGAGTCCGGCCGGCTGGCCGACCCACGCGACTACACCCTCGCCACCTACACCCACTTCCTGCACGCGGTGATCGAGCACCTGGGCCTCGCCGAGGTGGCCCTGCTGGGCCACTCCCACGGCGGCTTCGTCGCGCAGTGCTACGCCCTCGACCACCCCGAGCGCCTGGCATCCCTCGTCCTGTACGACACCTCACCGATGACGGGAGAGGAGTTCTGGGCGGCCGCCGTGGCCAACATGGAGAGCTTCGTCCAGCGGCACGCCGACGAGCGGCCGGAAGTGGCGACCTACGTCGCGGGTCTCACCACGCGACTCGACCGGTCCGACGACGAGGGCGCGACGAAGGTGCTGCGCACCATCTCGCCCGCCTACTTCCACGACTACTGGGGCCGCGAGGAGGAGTTCGCCGCGGGGCGGGCATCTCTGCGGATGTTCGCGGCACCGGCCTGGGGGGTGGAGCCCCCGTTCGACGTCCGCGAGGAACTGCCCCGGCTCACCGTCCCGACCCTGGTCCTGGTCGGCGGGGACGACTTCATCTGCGGGCCGCGCTGGGCGCACATGATGCACCAGCTCCTTCCCGACGCCCGGCTGTTGATCCTGCAGGAGACCGGCCATCTCGGGCACATCGAGCGTCCCGAGAAGTTCACGGCGGCCGTGCGCGACTTCCTCAACGGATGACCGTGCGGGCGTCGCTCTCGCCGATGAGGAAACGCCACAGGAGGGGATCCACGTCCTGGGAGCCGAGATCGCGGACCGCGTCCCGGACGACCTGTTCGTAGCGGGACGCGGTACGGCGCAGCGCGGCGTGCCCCGCCGGGGTCAGCAGCACCTGCACGCCGCGCCGGTCGTGGTCGACGGCGCTCGAGATGATCAGGCCCAGTCGGCGCAGGCGTGCCATCAGCCTGCTTGTGGCGGACTGACTCAGGCCGAGCCCGTTGGCCACATCCCCGAGCCGCATGGGTTCGGCGCCGGCGTCCGCGGCGGAGCTCCTTCCCACGTAACGCAGGGCCTGTACTTCACTCAACCCGAACCCGGTCTCCTCGCGCAGCCGCCGCTCCACCGTCCCCTGGAACCGGCGGTGGAGGCGGTCGAGGGCGTCCCATCGGTCGGTCGCGCAGGACTGCGTGCGATCGTCGGCAGGGCCGGTGCGCACCTCGCGCACCACGTCCCCGTGCGACGTGCCGGTCATGCGGTGGCCCGGTAGGAAGGCGCGCCGTCGCGTGCGGCCGTCCCCTCGCCGGAGTACGGCGCGTCCTGGCCGGTCAGCACGTGCTCCAGGCGGTCGAGGTCTCCTGTGCGGGCGGCGGTGAAGATCGCCTGAACGAGCCGCCGATGGGTGGCCGCGTCCACGTGCTGCCGGTGCCGCCGGTTGTTCAGTCTGTCCTGCGCGCGGGAGACCTGCTGCCGTGCGTTTGCCACGGACAGGTGGAGCAGGTCGCCGATCTGGTCGTAGGAATAGCCGAACGCCTCGCGTAGCACGTACGCCGCGCGCTGGTTGGGGGTCAGGGTCTGCAGAAGCAGCAGGACGGCATGCTCCACCGAGTCCTGGCGTTCGGCCAGGGTCTCCGGTGTCATCCCGGTGTCCGTGGACTCCGGCAGCCAGGGGGTGGCACTGGACTCGCGGCGTCTGCGTGCCGACTGCAGCACGTTGATGGCGAGCCGGACGGTCGTCGTGCGGAGCAGCGCACCGGGGTCGGCGACGACGGTGCGGTCCGTGCCCTGCCAGCGCAGCCACGCCTCCTGGATGACGTCCTCGGCTTCGCCGGGATCTCGGAGGATCCGGTTGGCGATCTTGAGCAGTCCTGGCCGGACGCGGCCGAACACGAAGACTGCGTCGTTGAGTTCCACGGGCGCGGCAGTGGTGGTCACCATCACCGACTGCGGACTCTGCCGGGTTGCGATCACAGAAGTGTCCACGATCGGCTCCTCTGTTGGCTGGGGATCGGCGGCTTCCCTCGCCACCGACACCAACTTCGCGCCGACAAGGGCACTGCCGCGCCCCTGATAGACCGTGGGGCACCCCGTGGTCGTACCGTGGCCGCCACGTGGCCAGGGCCTCCCACCCCCTGGCGCGCAGGCCCCCGGGGCCCGCCACCCCCTGGCCCCGGACGCCCCCGGGGCCCGCCCCTCGGCCCCCACGCCTCGGCTCCTGGCCGGGACCGGACCTCGACAGGACCGGCCCCGGACGGCCCGGAGCCACGGGCCATGGTCAGAGGAGAGAGGAGTTCGTGGGCGCACCGCGAGGCGGGGAGGCCGCCTGTGCGGCCCGCGCGGGCTCCCGACTGGGCGCGGCGCGGCACGCGGATCGCACCCCCGCCGACGGCGCCGCCCCCGGGGGTCAGGCGGGGGCCGCCGCCCCGCCCGGCAGCACGGCGCCCAGCTGTTTGCGGGACCGGATCCCGAGCTTCGTGAACACCTTCCGCAAATGCCACTCGATGGTGTGCGGGCTGAGGAACAGCTGCGCGCCGATCTCGAGGTTGGTCAGCCCTTCGCCGGCCAGCCGGGCGATCTGGGCCTCCTGGGGCGTGAGCGCCTCGTCGGTGCCGGTGTCGCGCCTGCGCACCGTCTGCCCGGCGGCCTCCAGCTCCCGGCGGGCGCGCTCGGCGAAGGCCTCCGCGCCAGCCCGGTCGAGGATCTCGTGGGCGCGGGCCAGCTGATCCCGGGCCTCGGCGCGGCGGTTCTCGCGGCTCAGCCACTCGCCGTACAGCAGCCGGGTGCGTGCGAGCGCCGTTCGCACCGGGGTGCTCTCCAGCCGGGCGATCGCCTCCCGGTACAGGGCGTCGGCCGTGTCCCCCTCACTGATCAGGGCACGCCCCGCCGCGGAAGTGCCCGTCGCCCAGGCCGTGCCACTGGCTTGGCAGATGGTCGCGAGGCGACCGGCGGCCTCGACGGCGAGGTCCCGCTGCCCGCTGCGGGCCGCCGCCTCCACCAGCTCGACGAGGGAGGAGAGGGCGAGCCCCAGCTCCTGCGGGTACTCGCAGCCCTTGGCGGCGGCGGCGCAGGCCTCCTCGTACCGCCCGAGGCCGTTGTACAGCAAGGCCAGCGCCCACTGGGGAGCCGTGAGCGCCTTTCCCTCGCCGCTGAGGGTCCGGTCGCCGGTGATCGTCCCGATCGCCCGCAGCGTCTCGGTCTCGCGGCCGCGCCAGGGTTCGATCACCAACGCCCCGTAGTGTGCGAGGAAGTGGTTGCCGGTGGCCTCGCCGATTGTCACCGCTTCCGCGGCGAGCGAGTCCGCGTCGTCCAGATCACCGGCGAAGACCCGGTTCGACAGCCGCAGCAGGAGCGCCGAGGGGAGCGCGGACAGCGTTCCGGTCTCCCGTGCCAGACGGACGAGCTTGGCCGACAGGGTGCTCCAGCTGTCGAAGTCCCACACGTTGTGGGCCATGCGGCAGGCGAACGGGAGCCAGCCCAGCGACTGTTCCACTGTGAAGCCGCCGCACCGCAGCGTGTTCAGTGCGCGGCGCAGTATCGGGGCGCCCGCCGCGTAGCCGTCCGTGGTGGCCATGGCCAGGCCGTCGAGGAAGAGGTCGGTGGGTCCGGGGTGAGCCGTCGGGGGCGCGGTGCGTGCGGCCCAGGCGACCTCCTCGAGGCCGGGGCCGCTGGACACGCGGCCCGCGGTGAGGGCCGCGTAGAACGCGTCCCGGTAGGTCTCGCGCGCGGTGCCGGCGTCGAGCGGCTCGAACTCCCGGGCCGCCGTGAGCAGCAGGGGCACGGTGGCACCGGCACTGCGGGATCCGAAGGTGATCTGCCCGCGCAGCAGGCTGGCCTGGGCGTGTTGCAGATCGTCGAGCGCGCCCATCTCGGCCACGTTCAGCAGCTCGAGCGCGGCGTCGAACGCTCCGGCCAGGTACTTGGCCCGGGCCGCTGCCAGCGCTCTGCTGCGGCGGCGAGAAGGATCAGGTGTCAGCTCGGCCGCTCGTTCCAGGAAGGCCGCCGAGGCGGCGATGCCGCCACGCGCCTGCGCGCGGTCGGCCGATCGGGCCAGTTCGTCCGCCACGGCCTCGTCGGGCTCCGCCGCGGCGCGGGCCAGGTGCCAGGCGCGGCGGTCGGGGTCGGACCGCGCATCCGTGGCCTCGGCCAGTGCCCGGTGCGCCTCCCGGCGTTCGGCCGGCCCCGCCGCGCGGTAGACGGCCGAGCGCACCAACGGGTGCCGGAACTGGACCCGTGTGCGTACTTCCAGCAGGTTCGCGGCCACCGCGGGGGAGACCTCGCTCATGGACACGCCGAGGATGTCGGCGGCGCGGCGGAGCAGTGAGACATCGCCGACGGGCTCGGCCGCTGCGAGCAGCAGCAGCCGCCGTGTCTGCGGGGGCAGTTCCTCGACGCGCAGGCTGAAGTTGTGCTCGAGCCTGCCGATGAGCGGCCCCATCGACGGTGAGGCGTAGCCGCCCGCGAGTTCGGCCGCGGTGGCGCTGCGGGGCAGTTCCAGCAGGGCCAGCGGATTGCCGCGCGCCTCAGAGAGAATCCTGCTGCGGACCGGTTCGTCGAACCGGCCGGGAAGCACCGAGGTCAGCAGGGCGCGTGCGTCGGGCTCGCTCAGACCCCCGAGGGTGAGCTCGGGCAGCCCTTGCAGGGCGCGTTCCCCGTCCGCCTCGCGTACAGCGAAGATCAGCCCTACGCGCTCCGCCATCAGACGCCGGGCGACGAACCCGACGATCTGGGCCGAGACGCGGTCGAGCCACTGCACGTCGTCGACGAGACAGATCAGCGGCGTCTCCTCAGCGACGTCGGCGAGCAGGCTGAGGACCGCCAGCCCCACGAGGAACCGATCCGGGGGAGTGCCCGCGCTGAGCCCGAAGGCGGTCTCCAGGGCCGTCCGCTGCGGATCAGGGAGGTGCCCGAGGCGATCCAGGAAGGGCGCGCACAGCTGGTGCAGACCCCCGAAAGCCAGCTCCATCTCGGCCTCGACTCCCGCCGCGCGCACCACGGTGCAGTCCTCGGCGGTCTCGGCCACGTACTCCAGCAGGGCGGACTTGCCGATACCGGCCTCACCGCGCAGCACGAGGACCGCGCTGTGGCCGTCGCGCACCTTGGCCAGATGCCGGTCCAGCACCGCTCGCTCGCTCTGCCGCCCGTGCAGGAAGCCCGGATTCTTGCCTTTCATGAACACCCCCGGCTGCGAGCGTATATATCTGGTCTTCGGCCACACAACTCATCTGCGCCGCTGGTCACCTCGTGGGTGAGACGCAGGGCAGTGGCGTCGTGTCGGGCCGTGGTGGAGCCGCGGCCGGGGCCGACAGGCGTGTGTTGCCGGACCGTCGGCGGTCGTGTCCGGCGTATCCGTGACCACCGCCGTCGCGTCAACGTATGTCTTCGAACGCCGCAGCCTCGACGATCTTCTTCACGGTGGTCAGATAGCGGGCGGCGTCCGCGCCGTCCACCAGCCGGTGGTCGTAGGAGAGCGAGAGGTGGACCAGTTCGCGGACACCGATGAACTCCTCGTCGCCGTCCTGTACGACCGCGGGCCGTCTGACCGCGGCTCCCACGCCCAGGATGGCCGCCTGGTGCGGCGGGACGATGAGGGTGTCGAAGAGGGCGCCGCGTGTTCCGGTGTCGGAGACCGTGAAGGTGGCTCCAGCCACGTCCGCGGGCGTGAGTCTGCCGGCGAGGGCGTGGTCGGTGAGGTCGTGGACGGCACGGGCGATGCCGCTGACGGTCAGATCGCCCGCGCCCCGCACCACCGGAGTCACCGGCCCCTGGTCGGTGTCGACCGTGATGCCGACGTTCTCGGTGTCGTAGTACGTGATGGTCGCGCCGCCCGTGTCGATCCTGGCGTTGATGACGGGATGTGCCTTGAGCGCCTGGGCGGCGGCCAGGACGAAGAACGGCAACGGTGTCAGGGCGAAGCCCTCGCGGGCCATGTAGCCGTCCGCTGTCCGCCGCCACAGCCGCAGCAGGCCGGTGGCGTCGGCCTCGACGGTGGAGGTCAGCTGCGCCTGCTCCAGCAGCGCCTGCTTGAGACTGTCGCCGACGGCCTTGCGCAGCCGGGGGACGGCGGCGGTGTGCCCGCGCAGGGCAGCCGTCGGCGGAGCCGCTGCCGTTGCCGTTGCCGCTGCTGGTATGGGGCGCGGAGCCGGAGCGGCCGCGGGTGCCGGTGCCGGCATCGGGGCGGGTGCGGGGTGCGGCATCGGCGCCGCGGCGGGCGGCTGCGCGACCGGCGCCGATGAGGGGGCGGGCTGCGGTGCGGTCACCGGCGCGGCCGGGGCGGCGGTGACCGCGGTCGCCGCCGACGGTTCGGCGTCGGGCGGGCCGATGACGGCGAGCTCGGCGCCCACTTCGACCGTCTCGTCCTCGCCGACGACGATGGTCAGCAAGATTCCCGTGGCGGGAGCGGGGATCTCGGTGTCCACCTTGTCGGTGGACACCTCCAGCAGCGGTTCGTCCTCCTGGACGTGCTCGCCGGGCTGCTTCAGCCAGCGGGTCACGGTGCCCTCGGTGACGGACTCGCCGAGCGCGGGAAGGGTCACGGAAATAGTCATGGCGGCGTATGGCTCCTTCAGGTGTCCAGGCCGTAGTGCTTGCGGGCGCGGTCGACGGTGGCGGGGTCCACTTGTCCGGCCCGTGCCAGCCGGTCCAGGGCCGTCACGGTGATCGATTCGGCGTCCACGCGGAAGTAGCGCCGTACGTCCTCGCGGGTGTCGGACAGGCCGAATCCGTCCGTGCCCAGTGAGTAGTAGTCCTGCTCGATCCACTGGCCGATCTGGTCGGGGACCTGGCGCATCCAGTCGCTGACGGCCAGGACCGGACCCGGCGCACCGGCGAGCGCCTCGGTCACGAAGGGCACACGTGTCTCGCCGCGCGTGCGGGCGGTGTCGGCGTCCATCGCGTCCCGGCGGAGCTCCGTCCAGGACGTCACCGACCAGACATCGGCGCGCACGTTCCAGTCGGCGGCGAGCAGTTCCTGCGCGCGCAGTGCCCAGTGGACGGCGGTGCCGGAGGCCAGGAGCTGCAGCCGAGGGCCGGACACGGCGGGGTCGCCGGGTCGGAACGGGTACAGGCCGCGGACGATGCCCTCCTCGATGCCGGGCCACGCAGGAATGGGCGGCTGGGGCTTCGGCTCGTTGTAGACCGTGAGGTAGTAGAAGACGTTCTCGGGCCGCTCCCCGAACATCCGGCGCAGGCCGTCGCGGACGATGACTGCGATCTCGAAGGCGAAGGCCGGGTCGTAGCTGACGGCCGCCGGGTTGGTGGCGGCCAGGAGGTGCGAGTGGCCGTCGCCGTGCTGGAGACCTTCGCCAGTCATGGTGGTGCGTCCGGCGGTGCCGCCGACGACGAACCCGCGGCCCATCTGGTCGGCGAGGGCCCAGAACTGGTCGCCGGTGCGCTGGAAGCCGAACATGGCGTAGAAGATGTAGAACGGGATCATCGGCTCGCCGTGGGTGGCGTACGAGGTCGCGGCGGCGGTGAATTCGGCCATGGAACCGGCTTCGGTGATGCCCTCGATGAGGAGCTGCCCGGTCTCGCTCTCCCTGTAGTGCAGCAGTTGGTCGGCGTCGACGGGGTCGTAGGCCTGGCCCCGCGGCGAGTAGATGCCGGCCGTGGGGAACATCGACTCCATGCCGAAGGTACGGGCCTCGTCAGGGATGATCGGCACCCAGCGGGCGCCGATGCGGCCGTCCCGCATCAGGTCCTTCACCAGGCGGACCAACGCCATGGTGGTGGCGACCTCCTGGTGGCCGAAGCCCTTGAGCAGCGCCTCGAACGGCTGCGCGACAGGCTCCGGCAGCGGCTTGGCGATCACACGGCGCGCGGGGGCGGGACCGCCCAGCGCGGCGCGCCGCTCGCGCAGGTACCGCACCTCAGGCGAGTTCTCCCCCGGATGCCAGAAGGGGACGACGTCACCGGCGAGGGCGCTGTCGGGGATGGGCAGATCCAGCACGTTGCGCAGCTCGCGGAACTGCGCCATGGTCAGCTTCTTCATCTGGTGGTTGGCGTTGCGGGACTCGAACGCCGACCCGAGGGTGTGCCCCTTGACCGTCTGGGCGAGGATCACCGTCGGTGCCCCCCGGTGTTCGACGGCGGCCCGGTAGGCGGCGTACACCTTCAACGGCTCGTGCCCACCGCGGGAATTCTCGAAGAGCTCCACCAGCTGGGCGTCGCTCAGGGTGGCGGAGAGTGCGGACAAGGTGTCTCCGACGAAGAAGTTCTTGCGGATGTAGGCGGCGTCTCGCGCGGCGAAGGTCTGCATCTGGGCGTCGGGCTCCTCGCCCAGGCGGCGCACCAGGTCGCCGGTCGTGTCCTGGGCCAGCAGCGGGTCCCAGGCCTCGCCCCACAAGGTCTTGACCACGTTCCAGCCCGCCCCGCGGAACCGGGCCTCCAGCTCCTGCACGATCTTGGAGTTGGACCGCACGGGTCCGTCGAGGCGTTGCAGGTTGCAGTTGATCACGAAGGTGAGGTTGTCCAGGCCCTCACGGGAGGCCAGCGTCAGGGCGGCCGTCGCCTCCGGCTCGTCCGTCTCCCCGTCGCCGAGGAACGCCCACACGCGGGAGGCGGAGGTGTCCTTGATGCCGCGGGCCTGCAGATAGCGGTTGAAGCGTGCCTGGTAGACGGCGCCAAGAGGGCCGAGGCCCATGGACACGGTCGGGAACTCCCACAGCCACGGCAGGCGCCTGGGGTGCGGGTAGGACGGGAGGCCGTGACCGCCGGCCTCGCGCCGGAAACCGTCCAACTGCTGCTCGCTCAGGCGGCCTTCGAGGAACACCCGGGCGTAGATGCCCGGCGAGGCGTGCCCCTGGAGGAACAACTGGTCGCCCGAGCCGTCCTGTTCCTTGCCACGGAAGAAGTGGTTGAAGCCGATCTCGTACAGCCAGGCCGCCGAGGCATAGGTGGAGATGTGTCCGCCCAGGCCGAGCCGGGAGCCGCGAGTGACCATGGCCGCGGCGTTCCACCGGTTCAGGGCGGTGATCCTGGTTTCCATGGCGATGTCGCCGTCGAACGCTGGCTGCGCGGCCGCCGGGACGGTGTTGACGTAGTCCGTGGTGAGCAGCCCCGGCACGGACAGGCCGGCGCGGGCCGCGTACTCGTGCACGCGCCGGATCAGGTACACCGCCCGATCGGGTCCGGCGTTGCGTATGACGGCGTCGAGGGAGTCCTGCCACTCGGCGGTCTCCTCGCGGTCACGGTCGGGAAGCTGGTCGAGCTCACTGCTCGACGGGGACGCGGTGGGCCGGGACGGGTCACTCATGGGCGGCCTTCCTCAAGGCATGGGGCGGGGGAGACGGGAGGGGGTGGTGGATGCCGCGGGCCGTCGGACGGTGCGGCGCGGGTGGATCAGCGGTCTTTGAGCCACTGGGCCAACGTGTGACGGCCAGATGGGCGTCCGGTCCGGGCATCAGGGTCCGCTCCCCGATCAGGGCACCGAAGAACGGCGTCTGTGCGTCGCCTATCACGGGAGTCACGCGGTCCTGGGCGGCGAGCACGTCGGCGGCGAAGTCCTCGAACGGTCGCTCCTCGGGTCCGGCGACCTCCAGGACGCCGAACAGCGGCATCGCGACGGCGGCGTGGGCGAGGGGGCGGCGACGTCGCTGGCCGCGACCGGCCGCAGCCGTGGGGCTACGTGCACCCCGTCCGCGTGCACGCCCGCGCAGACGGCGCTCTCCACGGACGCGAAGAACGGGGTGGCGCGCACCAGGGAATACGGCAGTGCGGAGCGGCGGACGAGGTCCTCCTGTGCGGCCTGGGCCCGGAGGTAACCCGAGGCGACGCGGTCGGCGCCCACGGCGGACAGGGCCACGTAGTACTCGACGCCGGCCTTCCTGGCGGTCATCAGGAGGCTGCGGGTGGTGTCGCCGAAGAACGCCGTGCTGACGTCCTGCTGTCGCGAGGGCGCGTCGGTGACGTCCACCAGGTTCTGTGCACCGCGCAGTGCTCGGCGCAGAGCGTGTGCGTCACCGGCGTTGACGCCCAGGGCGCGGGAGAGGGGCACCACCTGCGCCCCGTGGTCCCGCAGACGGGTGACCGATCTCGAGCCGATCTGTCCCGTGGCGCCTGCAACGACGACTTTCATGCGGTCTCCTTTGCCGGGGGCGGGACGGTCGGGCGTGACGGCCAGGACGTGCTGAGAGGGCGACGGCGAGGTCGGATACGCCCGCGCGCCCCGCCTTGTTGACCGGACGAAAGGTGTTGTTGTGACAAGCTGCCCGTTACCCGAACCTGGGTCGTCCCGACGACGGGTGTCCCGCGACCACGACCGCGGGGAGGACGCGGGTGCCGCGGGACACCGGAGGGGTGGACCTACTCCACGAAGTAGGAGTCGTGCCGGTCGAAGAACGCGGAGCGCTCCTCCTCCGAGGCGTGCGCCAGCTGCGACACCTGCTCGAAGTACTCCTCGCGCGGCGCGCCCGGTGTGAACAGCAGGAGCATGTCCGCCGGTGCGTCGGAGTCGTTGCGGAAGGCGTGCAGCCCGCCTTGCGGCACGTGCAGGAAGTCGCCCTTGCGGGCGTCCACCCAGCGCACACCGTCGAAGATGCGCACGGTGCCGTCCAGGATGTAGAACGACTCCGAGATCCGCTTGTGGAAGTGCGTCTTCGGGCCGCCGGCCCGCGGCCTCATCTCGACGCGGTACAGCCCGAACTCGCCGCGGGTGGTCGCGGTGGTGGCCAGATAGTGGGTGGCGTCCTTGCCCGGCCCGCTCTCGCCGAGGTCGGGTGGGGTGTCGGCAGGCCGGAACACGGCGCTGACCTCGCCGTTGTCTCCGAAGTACTTCTGTTCCGGGTAGGGGTACGACATGGTGGTTTCCTTTCCTGAGGCAGTCAGGCGGCCGCGTGCCCGCCCGCACTCGTTGTGACCGGTGGACACGGTCCGATGTGACGTCGGCGCGGCGATGGGCCGCGGTGCCGCGCGGTCGGGTGTCAGCGGGTGAGGCAGTCGTGGCGGGGATGTCCCCGTCGCAGGGCCCGTACGTCCCGTACCGCCGCGGCGAATGCCTCGGGGCGTTCCTGCGGCAGGTTGTGGCCGGCGTCCGCGACCTGAAGGTGCAGGCGGGGGCCGGTGAAGTGGTGAGCGGTCGATGACCCGTCGGTCGCCGGGAAGTTGCCGTCGGCGGTGCCGTCCAGGGTGACCGTGGGGACGGTGATCGGAGGAAGACCGGCGAGGCGGGCTTCCAGATCGGCGTACGCGTCCGCGCCCGGTGCCAGGCCGAGCCGGTGCCGGTAGGAGTGGATGACGACGTCGACGTAGTCCGGATTGGTGAAGGCCTCAGCGGCCCGCTCCAGTTCGGCTTCGCCGAAGGCCCACACGGGGGAGTTGCGTTTCCAGATGACCCGGGCGACGCCCCGTGGATCGGCTGCCAGTCCGGTGCGGCCGCGCTCGGTGAGGAAGTAGTAGAAGTACCAGAAACCCGCCTCCAGTTCGGGGGAGATGGGGTTTATGGCGGCGCCGATGTCCTGGATCAGGTAGCCGTTGACACAGACCAGGCCGAGGACCCGTTCGGGCCACAGCGCCGCGGCGACCGTGCCCGCGCGACCGCCCCAGTCGTAGCCGGCGAGGTAGGCCCGCTCGATGCCGAGGGCGTCCAGGAGTGCGATGACGTCGGCCCCCAGGGCCGCCTGCTGGCCGGAACGGGGAAGAGAGTCGGACAGGAATCTGGTGGGGCCGTGCCCTCGCAGGTGGGGGACGATGACCCGGAATCCGCCCTCGGCCAGCAGGGGGGCCACGTCCACGTAGCTGTGGATGTCGTAGGGGAAACCGTGCAGAAGGACGACGGTGTCACCGTCGGGGGAGCCCGTCTCGTAATAGGCGACTTCGAGCACGTCGGTCGTGACGCGTCGTAGGGGGGCGAGCAGGGGCAGGGCTGACATGCGAATCCTCCGACGAAGGAGTGGTGGGGGAGGGGAGCCGCAGTTCCGGTCGGGCGCGGCTGGGGTACCGGGTGGTGTGGCCGGGCGCGTTACCGGGCCCGGCCGCCGCCGGGGTCCGGCCCTCGGCGACAGTGTGCACAGTGTGCATGAGAAGGCTGTCTTGTTAGTGTCATGAGTGTTGGCGTCATAATGGGTACGCGTGTTCACGGCGTGATCTCCTCTCCACGGGGGACTGTCTCCCCGCACAGACCGGCCTTCGCCACCTGCTGTGACAGCGAAGCAAGCCCTGCTCAGCGCTGTGTGCTTCGGCGCCGGACGAACCCCGCGGTCCGTGACGGCCCGAGGATGCGGGCGTCCCGGGCGCACACCCTCTCCGTGTCCGGTCCGAACGGGCGCGGAACCTCCGACCGACTTAGGTGATGACCATGGAAACCGAAAGTGTTCTGCATCCGAGCTTCCTCGTGCCCGTCGGGCACGTGGAGCCGGTGCCCCGCCGTATCAGGGGTGTGATCGGCGGTCGCACCGTCTTCGACACGCGGCGCGCCCTGTACGTCTGGGAGTGGCAGGCCTATCCGCAGTTCAGCATCCCGGTGCGGGACCTCGTCGACGGCGTCCTCGACGACGAAGGGGTCGCCGAGGAGCACGGTGCGGGCACGGCGCACCGGCACACTCTGTCCGTGGGCGGGGACTCGCGCCCCGGTGCCGCCTGGGTGTGGGGGAAGGATGCCCCGGCGCCGCTCCAGGGCACGGTGCGCTTCGAGTGGCCAGCCATCGACTACTGGTTCGAGGAGGACGAACCCGTCTTCGTCCACCCCAGGAGCCCGTACTCGCGTGTGGACGCCGTGCGTTCCTCCAGCAGCGTCCGCGTGGAGCTGGAGGGCGTGGTCCTGGCGGAGGCGCCGGCGTGCGTCAAACTCTTCGAGACCGGCCTGCCGACGCGCTACTACCTTGACCGCGCGCACGTCGACTGGACCCGACTGCGGCGGACCGACACGGTGACCCGCTGCCCGTACAAGGGAACGACGAGCGGCTACTGGTCGTTCGACGGCGCCACCGCCGCCCACGAGGACATTGCCTGGGCGTACGACTTCCCGACCATCCACGCCAACCGCATCGCGGGCCTGACGGCCTTCTACAACGAGCATGTCGACCTCTTCGTGGACGGCGAGCCGCTGCCGAAGCCCGGCGTACTCCGTTCCTAGCCCCTGCTCCGGTGTCCGGTCCCGGGCCGCGCTCGACTGCCCGGGACCTTTTGGTGTCACACATCTGCTGCGGGCCTGGTCCCATGGTGTGAAAAGTCCTCCTTAAGCGCCAGAGAAGGAACACACCATGAGCGACATCGTTCTCGAGCCCGCCGCGCAGGATTTCGCCGACGCGACCGCCAAGCCGCCGCTGCTGTACGAGCTCGGGGTCGAGGGCGCGCGCAAGCTGCTCGACGACGTGCAGGCGCAGCCCATCGAGAAGCCCGACGTGGACGAGAAGTGGATCACCGTTCCGGCGGAGGTCGGCGACGTGCGGGTGCGCATCCTCAAGCCCGTCGGCAGCTCTGGCCCCCTGCCCGTCATCCTCTACGTGCACGGCGGCGGCTGGATCCTCGGCAACGCCGGCACGCACGACCGGCTCGTGCGCGAGCTGACCGTCGGGGTGAACGCCGCCCTGGTCTTCGTCGAGTATGACCGCTCCCCGGAGGCCAAGTACCCGGTCGCCATCGAGCAGGCCTACGCGACCGCCCGGTGGATCACCACCGAGGGCGCCGGCGAAGGCCTCGACGCCTCCCGCGTGGCCGTCGCCGGTGACTCGGTCGGCGGCAACATGACCGCCGCGCTGACCCATATGGCCAAGCAGCGGGGCGACGTGGCCTTCGTGCACCAGTCGCTGTACTACCCCGTCACCGACGCGGCCCAGGACACCGAGAGCTACCGGACCTTCGCGCACGGCCCGCATCTGACGGCCAAGGCCATGGAATGGTTCTGGGACGCCTACACCACCGACCCCGCCGAGCGCGCCCAGATCACCGCCTCGCCGTTGCGGGCGACGCTGGAAGACCTCCGGGACCTGCCGCCGGCGCTCGTCGTCGTCGACGAGAACGACGTGCTACGCGACGAGGGCGAGGCCTACGCCCGCAAGCTCATCCAGGCCGGTGTGCCGACGACCAGCATCCGCTACAACGCCTCCCTGCACGACTTCATGATGCTGAACACGGTCCGCCGCACCCAGGCGTCGACCGCGGCGATCGAGCAGGCCATCCACGTGCTGCGCAAGGCTCTCGGAACCGACTGACACCGCACACGCGACCACATTTCCCCGGCACGTCGAAAGGCCATTTTCCATGAGTGCACACAAGCCCACCATCGTCCTCGTACACGGCGCGTTCGCGGACGCCTCCAGCTGGAACGGCGTCGTCGACAAGCTGCTCGCGCACGACTATCCGGTGATCGCCGTCGCCAATCCGCTCCGCGGACTGACCACCGACGCCGACTACGTCCGGCAGATCGTGACGTCCGTCGAGGGCCCCGTCGTCCTTGTCGGCCATTCGTACGGCGGGTCTGTCATCAGCAACGCGGCCAAGGGACTGCCCGAGGTCAAGGCGCTCGTTTTCGTCGCGGCGTTCCTGCCGGAGGAGGGCGAGAGCGCCGTCACCCTGTCGGGCAAGTTCCCCGGCAGCACCCTCGGCGACACGCTCCGGCCCGTGCCGGTGACGCTGCCCGACGGCAGGCAGGTCATGGACCTGTACATCGAACAGGCCAAGTTCCACGATCAGTTCGCCGCTGACGTCCCCGAGGAGACCACGGCCGTCATGGCCGCGACACAGCGGCCGGTGGCCGATGCCGCGCTGGCGGAGGGCGCGTCCGCGCCCGCGTGGCGGGACATTCCCTCCTGGGTGCTGGTGGCGGACGGGGACCGGAACATCCCCCCGCAGGTGCAGACCTACATGGCCGAGCGGGCCGGGGCCTCGGTCATGAAGGTCTCCGCCTCCCACGCGGTCAGCGTCTCGCGCCCCGGTGACGTGGCCCGTCTGATCAACGAGGCGGCGCAGGCGACCGCCGGAGCGCCGGAGGCCCGCGCCTGACGGACGCGGGGTGCGGGGTCCGGCTTCACGGTCGGACCCCGCACCCCGCGTTCTTGCGTGAGCCTGACGTGTCACGGCAGCGGTGCGGGCTCCGCGAGCAGCGTGGGCACCGTGATGATCGTGACGTCCTTGGTCAGCAGCCGATGGACAGGACAGCGTTCCGCGACCGCCAGGAGCTGGTCCCGCTGCGCGGGGGTCAACTCCCCGACGAGCCCGATGTTCTTGACCACCTGCCCCTGTGCGCCGAAGCGGACCGCGACGTCCACCCGGTCCAGCGGCCATTCGTGGCGCTGCGCGTAGGCCCGCACCGCCATGGACGTGCACGCTCCGAGCGCGGCCAGGAGGAGTTCGCCCGGGGTGGGGCCGGTGTCGCTGCCGACGGGCTCCGGCTCGTCGGCTGTCAGGCGGTGTGTACCGATCGCCACGGAGCGCGCGAGCTGCTTTCCTTCGGCCACGGTAACGATGCGCGTGTTCATGCTTGCCTCTCAGCCGAGGTACGGGCAGAGGCACGACTTGTGCCTCCCGAAGCTCAGACCGTGCGGGGCGCCCGACTGTGACGGCCGGCGTGCCCGTACTCGGCTGCAAGCAGGGGGTGCGGGGCGGTGGTTGCCGCCCCGCGGGTGATCAGGGGTGATCAGCGGGACTGGTCGGTGGGGCGTACGAGGATCTCGTTGACCGCGACGTGGTCGGGCTGTGTGACGGCGTAGACCACCGCGGCCGCGATGTCTTCCGGCTGAAGGGTCCGCATCGACTCGGCCATGGTCTTGACCGCGGCACGCCTGATGGGGTCCGTGATGTGGTCGGCCAACTCGGTCGAGACGAAGCCCGGCTCCACGACGACGACGCGGACCCCCTGCTCGGTCACCTCTTGGCGCAGCGCCTCGGCGAAGGCGTTGACGCCGAACTTGGTGGCGGAGTAGACCGCGGCGCCGGCCGAGGAGATACGGCCCGAGGTGGAGGAGATCTGGACCACCGCGCCGCGGGAGCGCAGCAGGTGGGGCAGTGCGGCGTGCACCGTGTACATGGAGCCCAGCAGGTTGGTCTCCACCATGCGGGTCCATTCCGCGAGATTGGCGTCAAGGACGGGGCCGGTGAGCATGATGCCGGCGTTGTTCACGACGATGTCGAGGGTGCCGAAGCGTTCGACGGTCCGGTCGACGGCCTTGCGCACCGACTCGGGGTCGCTGACATCCATGTCCAGGACGAGGATCTCCCCGGGCGCTTCCTGCGCCAGTGCTTCGAGCCGGTCGGTCCTGCGGCCACCGACGGCCACGGTGGCCCCCGCCTTCGACAGCGCCAGTGCGGTCGCCCTGCCGATGCCGGACGAGGCGCCGGTGACAAGGACGACCTTGGGGTCGAGAACGGAACTCATGTCAACTCCGAAAAGGGGTAGTGGGGTGAGACGGGCAGGCCGTGTCGTGTGCAAGGACAGGACAGGACGGCCCGAGAAGATGACCGAGGGTGCCGAAGCGTTCGACGGTCCGGTCGACGGCCTTGCGCACCGACTCGGGGTCGCTGACATCCATGTCCAGGACGAGGATCTCCCCGGGCGCTTCCTGCGCCAGTGCTTCGAGCCGGTCGGTCCTGCGGCCACCGACGGCCACGGCGGCCCCCGCCTTCGACAGCGCCAGTGCGGTCGCCCTGCCGATGCCGGACGAGGCGCCGGTGACAAGGACGACCTTGGGGTCGAGAACGGAACTCATGTCAACTCCGAAAAGGGGTAGTGGGGTGAGACGGGCAGGCCGTGTCGTGTGCAAGGACAGGACAGGACGGCCCGAGAAGATGACCGAGGGGTCACGTTGTGCCAGCGTAACACTGAAAATGACCCGCGAGTCATGTTCAGTGTTAATGTTGTGACACGCATAGGGAGGCGTCATGACCGGGAGAACAGCGGCAGCGCAGGCCAGGGCCGACAGCGTGCGCAATCGACGGCTGCTCCTGCGAGCGGCCACCGAGGCCTTCGCCGAATGCGGGGTGGATGTGTCGATGCACACGATCGCCCAGCGGGCCGGCGTCGCCAAGGGCACGGTGTTCCGGCACTTCCCGACGAAGGACGACCTTCTCGCGGAGATCATGATGCAGCTGCTCGACCGGCTGCTCGAGACGGCGGACCGGCTCCTGCGCGCCGATGACGCCGGCCGTGCGCTGAAGGACTTCATGGGACACGGAATCGGCCTGCTCGCCGCCGACCGCGCGTTCTGCGACGTCATCGGCCGGCCCTCGCTGCAGCACGCGAACGTACGCGAGGCGATCGACCGGCTCTGCGACACGGTCGAGGACCTCACCGCCCGGGCCAGAGAACAAGAAGCCGTCCGCGGTGACATCACCGGAACCGACATCGTGCTGCTCCTCGGCGGCATCCACCAGACCGCCCAGCCGCTGCTGGACCGTGAACCGCGGGCGTGGGAACGCTTCCTGGAGATCGCGTTCGACGGACTGCGGGCCCGTGACCGCGCGGCCCTGCCGCATCCGCCCCCCGCCCAGCTGCGGATCGCGGACCCGTCGGGCGTCTCTGCACCGACGAAGACGTGACACTAAGTGGCACATCATCGGTGTGTTGTGAAATCATGCCGCAGCTTCTGTCTTGATCAGGCCGGTCGACCAGCCGGGTACGGACGGGGGCGGGTAACGTCTGAGTCATGCCGTCGCGGCGGCTGCGGCTCCGCAATCTCGTCGGCGTGGGGGTCGCTCCATGGATCATGTCGTTGGCGCGGTACCGCTCGCCGAGTCGCTTGACGAACGGCGGCACCTGCTGGACGTCGCCTGCCGCGCGCTCGGCAGCCGCGTCGCGGCCGAACGCGTCGTCGACGAGGCCTACCGGCGGTGGTACCGCCTTACCGATCCGGAGCGGGTCCGGATGCCGTCCCCCCGCGTCTGGCTCACCCAGGTCGTGGACGAGGCGTGTCTGATGCGACCGGCGTCGGCCTGGCGCGGTGGGGAGGAACGGGAGATCCAGGCCCTGCGGGCGTTGTGCGACGAGGACGTGGAACCGGTCGAGCGGGCCCTGTTAAGTGTGGGTGCGCGGCGAGCGCGGCCTGTGTCGGCGCGTCGCGAGCATGAGATCACTGTTGCCGTGCGGCAGGCGTGCAGCGATCAGGACGGCCCCCGACTGCGGTCGCTGCTGGCCCCCGATGTGACGGCCTTCTTCGACAGCGGCGGCAAGATCCGGGCGCTGACCCGGCCCGTCCGCGGCGACGAGCAGGTCGCCCGCACCCTGTTGGTCCTGCTGGCTGGACAGCGGCGTGTGACGCTGTGCACCGGATCGGTCAACGGGCGCACCGGCCTCGTCGCCCGGTGCGACGACCAGGTCGCCGCGGTGCTGACCCTCGACATCGCGGACTCGCTGGTCGTTCAGGTCTGGGCTGTTCTCAACCCCGACAAGCTGCGTAGCTGGAACCGTTCCCCTCCCGGGTGAGCTCACGTGCCACGGCGTCCACGGGACGCGAGGGCAGGGGCGCGCAGTGGGCGCGGGATCCGAGGAAGGCGGCGATCTTGTCGGGGGTGAACACCCACAGAACCCGGTGGATCCCCCGCCGTGTGGCGGCGATGGTCATGAAGGTGGCGGGCCGGCCGTCCCGGTACAGCAGAACCCCGGCGCGCCCGTTGGCCTGCACGGGTGCGATCTCGACCGTCGGCCAGAAGCGTGACGAGGCGGTCGACAGGTTCGCCACCCGGGCACGACCGACCACGGGTACGCGGGCCGCGCCGCGCAGCCCGTTGCCGTCGGACAGACTGACCGCGTCGGGCGTCAGGAGCGCTTCCAGCGAGGCCACGTCCCCTTCCTGGGCGGCCGCGACGAAAGCATCGAGCAGTCTGCGGTGCTCCTGGATGTCGACACTGTCCCGCTCGTCGTCCGTGAGGTGCTTGCGCGCCCTGCTCACGATCTTCCTGGCGTTGACCGGGGTGAGGCGCAGTATCTCCGCGATCTCCGAGTAGCCGTACTCGAAGGCCTCCCTCAGCACGTAGGCGGCTCGTTCGGTGGGTGTGAGCTTCTGCAGGACGAGGAGTAGGGCGAGTTCCAGGGCCTCGGCGCGTTCAGCGCCGGCCACCGGGTCGATGCTGGTGTCGATGGGCTCGGGCAGCCAGGGCCCGATGTAGGTCTCGCGGCGCACGCGGGCGGACTGCGCCACGTTGATGGCCAGCCTCGTCGTCGTGCTCGACAGGAACGCCGCAGGGCTGACCACCGCCGAACGGTCGGTCCGCTGCCAGCGCAGCCACGCCTCCTGCACGACGTCCTCGGCTTCCGTTGCGCTGCCCAGGACGCGGTAGGCGATACCGAAGAGCCGGGGCCGCAGTTCCACGAAGGTGGTGACGGCCTCGGCGAGGTTCCTGTCCGCGAGAGGTGCCTCTGTGGGGGATGCCTCTGGATACATGTCCCTCTGACTCCATTCCTCCGGGGCCCGGGTTGTCGGAATGCGGCCACGAGGCGCTCACAGACCCGGCGATCGTCTCCCCCCCACGACCGAGGGACCAAGGACGCTGTGACAGTGCTTTTTGGAGCACTTTTCATCGGCGTGGATGCGGAACCGGCCTTGCGCGTGGGCTGATCTACGGCGCCGTACAAAAAATAGGCCTGTCGTTCCACGGGGCGTGGAACGACAGGCCCGGGAAGACGCGCCTACTGCTGCTGGGCGAGCCAGTCGACGAAACGGGTCTCGCCGATGCGAGCGTCCGGACCGGGAAGGAGCGTGGTCTCCTGCAACTCGGCGCCGAAGTACGGGGCGTGCACGTCGGCGACGACCGTACGCGCATCGTTCTTGGCGGCCAGGCCCTTGCGGATCAGCTCGTCCAGCTGGAAGGTGTCGGGACCGGCCACCTCGACCACACGGTTGACCGGCGTGCCCACGGCGGTGCGGCCCACAGTGGCGGCGACGTCGTCCGAATAGACGGGCTGGATCTTCACCGGGGCCAGCTTGACGGTGTCACCCTCGGTCGCCGACTCGGCGATGCCCTTCATGAACTCGAAGAACTGCGTGGCATGCACGATCGACCACGGGATCCCGGAGGCCTTGATCAGTTCCTCCTGCGCCTGCTTGGCACGGAAGTAGCCGCTCTCCTGGAGCCGTTCCGTACCCACCACCGACAGGGCGACGTGGTGGGTGACACCGGCGTTCGCCTCAGCCTTGAGGAGGTTGGTGGTGGAGGTACGGAAGAACTCCATGACGGCGTCGTCCGCGAAGGAGGGCGAGTTGGAGACGTCGATCACGACGGCCGCGCCCTCCAGCACCTCGGCCAGGCCCTCGCCCGTCAGCGTGTTGACGCCGGTGTTCGGGGCGGCCGCCACCGCCTCATGGCCGTGTTCGTTGAGCTTGCTGACGACCTTCGAGCCGATCAGTCCGGTGCCGCCGATCACTACGACCTTCATGGGGACGTTCCTTTCACTCATTCTCATCTGCCGCCTGCACGAGGTATGACCGGGAACTGATCGGCGCTGTGACACCTTTCTTGAAATTCCGGAAATCTTCTCCCGGGCAGGGTGATTCCTATTCGACGAGTTTTCCGTCCGCCGAGACGTCCTCTATCAGGGCCGCGATCTCGTCGGGGACAGGGCTGATGGGCTCGCGGGTGATGCCGTCGGTCGGGGACCAGACGAGGTTCACCTGCAGCGCGGGATCCATGTCGGGGTAGTCGCTGCGGTTGTGGCATCCGCGCGTCTCGCGCCGCTCCAGCGCCGCTTCCAGTGTGGCCCTCGCCGCCAGTGCCGACGACTTGAGGTCGAAGGCGTGGGCGAGGTCCTGGAAGCCGGCGATGTCCGGATGGACGCCGACGTTCTCCATGCGCTTCTCGATGGCGTCCAGCTCCGCCAGCCCGGTGCGCAGCCCCTCCTCGTCGCGGACCACGCCCGCGTGCTCGGTCATGGTGTTGCGGATCGCGCGCTGCAGGGCGCGCACGTTCTCGGCTCCGTCCGCGGCGAGCAGGTCGTCGACCTCCGCACGCGCCTGTGCCACCGCGGCGGCCGAGCGCGGCTGCGCGGTCAGGGACTCCGAGTAGGCGGCGGCCGCCTGTCCGGTGATGCGGCCGTACACCAGCAGCTCGATGAGGCTGTTGCCGCCGAGCCGGTTGGCGCCGTGCAGTCCGCTGGAGGCCTCACCGATGGCGTACAGGCCCCGCACGTCCGTGCTGTGGTCCTCGGGGCGGACCCACACACCGCCCATCGAGTAGTGCGCGGTGGGCGCGACCTCGATGGGATCCCGGGTGATGTCCAGCATCTGCAAGTCCAGCAGTGTCTGGTAGACGCGGGGAAGCCGGTTCATGATGGTCTGCCGGGGCAGGTGGGAGACGTCGAGCCACACCCCGCCGTTGGGCGTGCCGCGGCCTTCCTTGATCTCGGTGTAGGAGGCGAGGGCGACCCGGTCGCGTGTGGACAGCTCCATGCGTACGGGGTCGTAGCGGTTCATGTACCGCTCGCCGAGCGCGTTGCGCAGGATGCCGCCTTCGCCGCGGGCTGCCTCGCTCACCAGGGTCCCGGCCGCGTTCTCCGGCTCGATGATGCCGGAGGGGTGGAACTGGACGAGTTCCGGGTCGCGCAGCCGGGCTCCGGCCTCCACGGCCAGCCGGAAGGAGTCACCGGTGTTCTCGTCGCGCCGTGAGGAGGTGCGCCGCCAGATCCGGGTGTGTCCGCCGGCCGCGAGGATGACGGCGTCCGCGTGCACGAGGTAGCGCCTGCCGTCGGCAAGGCCGAAGCCGTAAGCGCCGAAGACGGCGCCGTCGTGGACCAGGAGACGGGTGATGTAGACGTTGTCGAGCACCGGTATGTCCAGCTGGTTCGCGCGCCGGATGAGCGTGCGCTGGATCTCCAGGCCCGTGTAGTCGCCCGCGAAGGCGGTGCGGCGGAACTTGTGGGCGCCGAAGAAGCGCTGGGAGATCCGGCCGTCCTCCTCCCGGGCGAAGGCCATGCCGTAGCGCTCCAGGTCGTCGATGCCGAGGCCGGCTCCCCGGGTGACGATCTCGGCGGTGCGGGGGTCGCTGAGGAGGTAGCTCTCCTTGAGGGTGTCGGCGGCGTGCTGCTGCCAGGTGTCCTCGGGGTCCATCGTGGCCAGGGCCGCATTGATCCCGCCAGCGGCGAGAGAGGTGTGGGTGTCCTCCTTGGGGCGCTTGCCGACTGCGAGGACATCGACGCCGGCCTCGGCCAGCTCGATGGCCGCGCGCAGGCCCGCTCCGCCGGTGCCGATCACTAGCACTGTGGTGGAAAGACGTTGTTCGGTGGCAACCACGATTGCTCCCATCGCTTGGGGTGGTCACCTGCTACGACCAGGTGGAGTGACGGTTTGTGACACCGCCGCCCCGGCCCGGGCCCGCCTGTCGGTGTCACACCCCGGCGGCCGGGCCGGTCATACCGCACACCGGCTGGGCGCACGAAGGCCGTGCGGTCCGCAACCGCTGGCCGGCGAAGGGGAGGTGGGGACGATGACCTACGTCATCGCGGAGCCGTGCGTCGACGTCAAGGACCGGGCGTGTGTGATCGAGTGCCCGGTCGACTGCATCTACGAGGGCGAGCGGACGCTGTACATCAATCCCTGGGAGTGCGTCGACTGCCACGCCTGCGAGCCGGTCTGCCCGGTCGAGGCCGTCTTCCACGAGGACGACCTGCCGGCACAGTGGGCGCAGTACCGGTCCGTGAACGCCGAGTACTTCCGCGACGCGCCGGGGGAGGGCACCGGGCGGGCCGCGCGGGCCGACCATCCCGTGGTCGCGGCCCTCCCCCCGCAGCACGCGGTCAAGAACGACCTGTCCGGATTCGCCGCCCGCAAGGAGGAGGCCGTCGACGCCGACCTGTGGTTCCCGTGGTGAACCGCCCGGGCCCTGGGCGTGCGGCGGACCGGCGGGTCAGGCACCCAGGGACGGCGTGCAGGGGTGCGGGTCAGGCCCCCAGGGACAGGACGTAGGGGTTCAGCTTGACCGGGTTCATCACCCACATGATGCGCTCGATGCCGGCCTCGGACGCGTCCACGCACAACAGGGCCACCGGGGCGTTGTCCCGTGCGACGAGCACGGCGGGCCGGCCGTTGGCCTCGACGAACCGGGTCTCGGCGTCCGGCCAGAACCGCGGGGCGAAGGCGGCCAGGTAACGCGAGACGTGATCGCGGCCGATGACGGGGATCCTGGACGCGCCGCGGATGCCGCCGCCGTCCGAATAGCTGACGACGTCCGAGGTCAGCAGGTCCTCCAGGGTGGAGAGATCTCCCGTGCGCGCGGCGGAGAGGAAGCCTTCGAGTAGACGCCGGTGGGCCGCGGGGCTGACGCGCTCCTTGCGCTCGGCGCCCAGGTGCTTGCGCGCCCGGCTGACAAGCTGCCGAGCGTTCGCGTCGGTGGTCTCCAAGATGTCGGCGACCCGCTGGTAGGGGTAGTCGAACGCCTCCCGCAGCACGTAGGCGGCGCGTTCGATCGGGTTGAGCTTCTCCATCAACAACAGCACCGCCAGCTCGACCGCCTCGGCGCGTTCCGCCCCCAGGTGCGGGTCCTGGGTGGTGTCGACCGGCTCGGGGAGCCAAGGCCCGACGTAGGACTCCCGGCGTACCCGCGCGGACTGGGCCAGGTTGATCGCGAGCCGGGTGGTGACCGTGGTCAGAAAGGCGGCTGGTTCATGGATCTGCGCGCGGTCGGTGTTCTGCCATCGCAGCCAGGCGTCCTGGACGATGTCCTCGGCCTCGACGGCACTGCCGAGGATGCGGTACGCGATGCCGAACAACCGGGGTCTGACCGAGAGGAAGTCGTCGAGACCGCGGTCGAACGTGTCGGGGTGGGCGCCAGCGCGCATGGGTCGTCCCTTCTGGCTTTGCGCCCTACATGCTACGCGCGAGGGGGAAAGGTACGCGCTGCGGGCCGCATCTGCTCACGCTATCTCTTTCGCGATCCCCGGTCACACGGTGGCAAGTCGCGCCCGATCCGCCAGATTTGCCCCCGGGACCGCTGCCCGCCCCATCTCCGGAAGACCGCGGTCGACGGGTGAAAGGACTGTGTGGGGCCGGTTGTCACACATGCGCCCGGTCCCCGGTCACCAGTGACGAACGATGTTCACGCCTACGGAAGGTGCAACACAGTGTCGGACAACATGACAGCACACGACCACTCCGCCCACGGCCACCACGGGCACGGCGACCAGGAGGGGACCGCCGGCTGGATGACGGCGGCGAAGGTGCTCCAGGACGCCGCACCGATCACCGTCCCGGAGGGGGCGTCGGCGATGACCATTCTCGTCGAGTGGGAGCCGGGCGACCCGGGCACGCCTCCGCACCGGCACTCCGGCCCCGCCTTCGGCTACGTCGTCGAGGGCGCGGTCCGTTTCGAGCTCGAGGGCGAGCCCGAGCGCGTGGTGGAGGCGGGCGGCACCTTCTGGGAGCCCGGCGGAGACGCCATCCACTACCAGGACGGCAACGCGCTTTCCGACGCGCGGACCCGGTTCGTGGTGACCATGATGTGTGCTCCGGGCAAGCCCATGCTGGAACTGGTCGACGAGAAGGAACTGGCGGAGCGCGCCCACCTGCGGGCACCGCGCCCCACCGCCTGACCGGGCACGGACCCGGCATGGGCACGCCCGTCGTCCTGGTGCACTGCCTGCTGACGCTGCTGTTTGTGGCGGTGCTCCTGCATGGGCTGGCGCGGGGCGTCGGGTCCCCCAGGACCGGGTTCGGGGTCCGGGTGGACCGGCTGCTGGCCGCCGCCATGGCCGTGTCCATGGCGGCGATGCCCTGGATCGATGTCCGCGCGGGGCCCGCTGCCGTCGCCGGCGGCGTCTTCACTGCTGGCGCGGTGTGGTTTGTGCTGCCTGTCGGCCGTCGGGAGGCCGGGAGGAGGGCGGCGATGACCCACCGGCTGCCGCACGCGGCCGGTATGGCCGCGATGGCCTGGATGCTGCGCGTGCCGCACACCGGGACCGGACCGGCGCACGCCCACCTCGGGGCGGCTGCGCACTCCACCGGGCCCGGCGCTCTGGGAGCTGGTGTCCCCCTCGGCGGCTCCGTGATCACGCTGTCGCTGGCGTCCTGTCTGCTGGCGTATGCGCTGTGGTCGCTGACCCGCCCCATGCCCTCGCTGCGCTCGGCTGTGAGCGCGGCGCGCCGTGCCGCGGCGGCGACGCCGTCACGGCACGTGGGTGAAGGGGCGATGGCGCTCGGGACGGCCGTGATGCTGGTCCTGCCCCACTGAGTGCGGGGAAGAAAAAACGGGCGCGCGCCCGGCACGGCGAAGGCGCGGTGGCCCGCGGTCATGCGCTGAGTGATCGCGGACCACCGCGCCGGACGGTCGGAGCGACGGTCGTCGCCCTACCGAGGGGTGGGCGCCGCTCACGGTAGGCCCGCGCCGAGGAGGCGAGCGCCGTTCAGGACGGGCCCTGGTACACCGCCTTGCTCCGCATCAGGAAGTCGGAGAGATAGCTGTCGTGGGGGACGCCCGGTGACATCCAGTGGGTCGGCTGATCGCCGAAGTACACGTTGGCGATGCTGGGTTCCGCGACCAGGGCCTCCCACAGGTCCCGGTCCCGGGTCAGTGCCGACAGCACCAGCGTGTTGCGCAGCGGCGCCATGCCGTCCGCGCGGGTCCAGGGGGCGATCCACACGCAGGGGAAGGGCAGTTCGGTGCGCAGTTGAGGGGCGCGGGCGCTCGCGGTCTGGTGCACGGCGGGGCGCAGCACGGCGCTGCCGTCTCCGAGGTCGTCGGCGATCCCGTCGCTGCCGAGCCAGGCGTGCGTCCCGGCCGCCATCGTTTTCAGATACGCGCTGAGGGCTCGCGCCCGCTCCTTCGGACACACCGGTAGACGGGCCCTCTCGTCTTGCGGGGGAAGGCTGGGTAGGACGGCCAGACGTGCCGCGAGGGCTTCGGCGAGCGGGGCCGGGTCGCCCTCGACGAGGATGGCGGTGGCGTTGACGCACGCGGTGCCGCTCTCGCCGGCGACGGACGCGACGAGGGCGTCCAGATGGTCACGCCAGTCGGTGTCCGCGGTGATGAGGATCTTCGACCGTCCCGGCCCCTGCGGCAGGATCCTCGCGTCGTGCGCGTACTTGGTCACCACGTCGTCGCCGCCGTAGACCACGGCCCGGTCCGCGCCGTGGACGAGCGTGTCGGCGGTCGCGTGGTCGGTGGGCAGCAGCATCAGCTGGTCGTCCCGGATTCCCGCCTGACGCAGTGCCGCGACGAGTCGGTAGGGGGTAAATGGCTCGCGCCGGGACGGGCGCACGGCGACGCGGTAACCCAGCGCCAGTGCCTCCAGCCAGACCCGGTGTGCGCCGGGATGGTTGCCGGACGCGTTGACGGCGAACACGTCGCCCTGACGCGCCCACACCGTGTGCGTCTCATGCAGGACGGGGTCGCTGAGGTCGCGGGCCGCGCCGCGCGGCCTTCCACGGTCGGCGGACGAGGCGGCGTGCCGAACGAAGCGCGCGGTGCCCCGGGTCGCGGCGCGCACCACGGCGAGAGGCGTGCCCGAGGTCCGGCTGACGTGACGTTCGTATTCCCGGACGCTCAAGCCTCCCACGGTGCCCGCGGCGAAGGCCTCCCCGGCGGTGGCGAACACGGTCTCCAGGTCGGCCACGGCGATCGGCGGCGCTTGGCGCAGGGCGCCGATCGCCCGTGCCACGTACAGCGGGGGAACCAGACTCAGCCGCGCGATCGGTGCACCGGCCACGTCGGTCACCGTGCTCGGCACACGTGTGCGGTAACTGCCCCGCGGGCCCAGGGCGTCGAGGTGCAGCGGCTCGGTGGTCGGTACGGGGGCCATCAGTAGACACCCTCGATGACCGTCTCACCCTCGACCGCAGGAACCGGCGCGACGTCGGCGACGGCGGCCCCGGCGTGGCCGTCAGCCGCGCGGACCCGCAACGCGGTGTCCCGCTCCCTGTTATTGGGGATCAGCATGGACTTGCTGACGTGGCTCACCACCACCTGGCCCCGCTCACCCTCCGCCACCTGTTGCCCGGTGTCGGGATCCACGACGCTCAGGAAGACGTACGGCGAGACGGGGTCGAACACACATGGCTCCGACGCCGTGAGACCGACCCGCTCCAAAAGCGCTGTGAGCATCATGGTGTTGCCGTACATGCCAATCAGTGGCACGTCGGGAAACACCTCGGTCCGCAACAGGTCCCGGGTGTCGGGATCCATGTGGGTGCCGCCCCAGATGATCGCCTGGGCTTTGCCGTTGATGACCTCCACGAGGTCGCTGTCCCGGGCGAAGCGCTCCAGCATCGGGGTGGTGGCGGCTATGACACCGATGTCCTGGCCGAGCAGGATGCGCCGGCACTGGTCCACGAGATGGTCGGTGTAGGCGTCGACCTCGTCGCGACGGCCCGCGCCGACGAGCTTCTTGACCCAGCGGGGATCCATGTCGACCCCCAGCCCGGGGCTGCCGAGACTTGCCGAGGCCCGTTGCAGCACATCGCCCACGAGGTGCGGGCCGGTCGGCGCCACGGTCAGCCATAGCGCGCCGACCGGGAGTGCGTGGTCCCGGAGCCGTCGCGTCACCTGCTCGCTGCCGTGCCGCGCCCAGTCGTCCATCTGCACGACCCGCTTGGGTGCCCCGGTCGTGCCGCCGCTCTCGAACACGTGCAGCGGTCGGGCCTGCGGACCGTAGCCGCGGGGGACGAGATCGGACACCTGCACATCGCGCAGCTCGTCGGTCAGATCGGGAAAGAGCGCCAAGTCCGCCACTCCCTTGACGTCGTGGCGGGGGTCGAAACCGAGCCGGTCGACCCGTTCCAGCCAGTACCGGGACCCCGTCTCGGGAGTGAAGTGCCACTGCATGGCCGCCCTGACGTAGTCGTCGGGGTCCACCCCGTCGAAGGGGCCGACGTCCAGAACGGTGAATGAGCTGATCGGCATGGAACCGCCTTTCTCGAAGTCGTTGAGGGCGGACGCGTGAGAGCCGCGCGTCCCGGGCGGTCCCGCGGGCCCGAACCGCTCTCGCAGAGGAGACCGAGGGGTGCAGGCGTATGTGACAGCCCCGCGGAAAGGCGGCAGTGCCCCCGGCACCGGCACCGGCACACGTCACAACGGCCCGTGTCTCCCGGTCTGATGTCTGGGCCAAAGCCGACCGGCGGTGTGCCGAGGGAGATGGACATGCGACAGGGACTGCGGATCGTGCGCGTCGACCAGGACGACGAGCCCCGTGTGGCCGCTCTGCACCGCCGGTGCTCCGCCGCCGCCCGGTGGCATCGCTACCACCGGGCCATGGGCGACCCCGACAGCTACCTGGGGCCGCTGCTGTCCCGACCCCACTCGGTGCACCTGGCGGTGCAGGACTCGCGAGGGCGGCTCGTCGCGATAGGGCATCTGCTGTCGGACGGCGGTGACGCCGAGGCAGCGCTGCTGGTGGAGGACACCTGGCAGAACAGGGGGCTGGGCACCCGGCTCCTGGAAGAACTCGGCCGGTTTGCGGTCATGTTGGGCGTACCTGAGGTCTACGGGGTCATCCACCCCGACGACGCCCGCATGGCGGCCGTGTTGCACCGCACCGGCGTTCCGCTGCGCACGGTCCTGGCGACGGGCAGTGCGACGACGGTCCGGGCCCGGACGCAGGACATCAGCCTCGCCCTCGCTGGCTCGCCAACGCGACGTGGGTGGTGGCAACGCGGTGCTGGAAAGCACCTAGTGTCGGGGTTCTCGGCACGTCCTTGGGCCCTTGAAGCCGGAGTTCAGCGGCTTCTCCGGCGCTCCTTCGAGGACGCGTCGCCTACTTGCTGAACCCGCACAGTGCAATACGTGTGACAACATTGAATGAGATAGTGTTTCAGCTGTCGGTCGACGGCGGGTGTTTCCCCCGCGGTTCGATGTCGGCGGCTACGAGCGAGGGGATTGCCATGGCCGAGCTGTTCTATGACACCGACGCCGACCTGTCCATCATCCAGGGCCGCAAGGTCGCGGTCATCGGTTACGGGAGCCAGGGGCATGCCCACGCGCTGTCGCTGCGTGACTCGGGTGTGGACGTGCGCGTGGGGCTGCACGAGGGTGCCAAGTCCCGGGCGCAGGCCGAGGAGCAGGGCCTGCGTGTGGTGTCGGTGACGGAAGCCGCCGCCGAGGCCGACGTGATCATGATCCTCGTCCCGGACCCGCTCCAGGGCGAGATCTACGAGCAGCACATCGCCCCGAACCTGAAGGACGGCGACGCGCTGTTCTTCGGGCACGGTTTCAACATCCGCTTCGGCTTCATCAAGCCGCCGGCGAACGTGGACGTGTGCATGGTTGCCCTCAAGGGCCCGGGCCACCTGGTGCGTCGCCAGTACGAGGAGGGCCGGGGCGTTCCGTGTCTGGTGGCGGTCGAGCAGGACGCTACAGGAAACGCCTTCCCGCTGGCCCTGTCTTACGCCAAGGGCATCGGTGGCACCCGTGCGGGTGTCATCAGGACGACCTTCACCGAGGAGACCGAGACCGACCTGTTCGGTGAGCAGGCCGTGCTCGCCGGTGGAGTGTCAGCCCTGGTTAAGGCGGGCTTCGAGACGCTGACCGAGGCGGGCTACCAGCCGGAGATCGTGTACTTCGAGTGCCTGCACGAGCTCAAGCTGATCGTCGACCTCATGTACGAGGGCGGCCTGGAGAAGATGCGCTGGTCGATCTCCGAGACCGCCGAGTGGGGCGACTACGTTACCGGACCGCGCATCATCACCGACGCCACCAAGGCCGAGATGAAGAAGGTCCTCGCCGAGATCCAGGACGGCGCCTTTGCCGAGAACTGGATGGCCGAGTACCACGGCGGTCTGAAGAAGTACGCCGAGTACAAGCGGCAGGACTCCGAGCACCTGCTGGAGACCACCGGCAAGCAGCTGCGCAAGCTGATGAGTTGGGTCAACGACGAGGAGCGCTCGTGATTGCGTGGGCCGGCACGGAAGGGAACCGGTGACGGTCTCATGACGACACTGAATGTCACCCTGCTCGGCGGGCTCCGCGAGATAGCCGCCGTACCACTGCCCGCGGCGGAATTCGCGCACGGCACACGGTCGCTACGCCGCTTCGTCCTGGAACTCCACGTGCCGCACGAACGGCAGCCGGAACTGGATGCCGAACTGCAGGCTGCCGCCGCGCCGGACGGGACGTACCTGCAAGGCACCGATGCGATGTGGCGCGTGGTGGAGGGCTGGACCGTTGTGGCCCACGGTCTGCGGGCTGGGATCCACCGGTATCGGGTGGAGATCGAGGAGGTGGAGGACACCGCGCAGGCCGACACCCGTGCGGTGGGCGAGGGCGTGTCAGCCGAGGCGGGCAAGCTGCCCGCCGGCGAGAGCGCCGACGTCATGCAGCTCAAGCTGGCCGTCCTGGTTCTGCCCGTCTCGGACGTCGACCGGGCGAAGTCGTTCTACGAGGCCGTCGGGTTCCGACTGGATGCCGAGCATGCCATCGACGCCTCCTATCGCGTGGTGCACATGACGCCCCCGGGATCGGCGTGCTCGATCCTGTTCGGGATCGGAGTCACTACGGCCGCCCCAGGCTCGGTGCGGGGCCTGCACCTCGTCGTCTCCGACATCGAGCAGGCCTGCCGGGAACTCGAGGCGAGGGGCGTGGCGACCGGCGGAATCTTCCATGACACGAGCGGTGTATTCCACCGCAGCACCGATGAGAAGAGGGTCGAGGGACCCGACCCGCAGCGTCGTGACTATCGCTCCTACGCCGAGTTCAGCGACCCGGACGGCAACGAATGGGTGCTTCAGGAGGTGCCGGCGCGAGCCTGAGATGCCCGTGTGCAGTGTTCAACCGTGAGGGAGGGCGTCCTCCGGGGATCCGGAGCGACGCTCACCTGCGCTGTGTGTCGTCGCGGTGCCGCGCAGGGTCTGGAGGGACTCGGCGATCGACGCGATGCGTGTGTTCACGACGTGAACGGCCTCACGGAGCTGGCGCAGCCGCCCCTCAAGAGCCGTCGCCTCGGCCGTGAGCGACGCCGCGACCGTGGCGGGGTCCGCCTGAAGATCAACGCCTTGGGACATCTTCCCGGTCCTCCTCGGATCGTGTCGGACACCAATCCCCGTACTGACCGGACAGGGGGCGCGCTTGTGACAGCCGGAGGCGTCGTACCCACAGTGGGGCGGGTGGCCGGGACGGGGTCGCGGCTGACACGTCCTGGGTTCAGCCGGTTTCCAGGGCGAAGTCGCCCAGGATGTGCTGTCGTATTCGCCGCACCTCGGCGCGATCGGGTTCCACGGGCACCTGGCGGCGGGTGTCTCGCTCGGAGGCGCTGTTGGCCCGACGCACCGCTGCGCACAGGGCTTCGGCGCTGTCCGGCGCCTCGCCGACGACGTAGTACAGCCAGACGATCCGGGAGTCGTCCGACCGGTACGGCAGCCCGACCAACCAGGTGCGGGAGTCTCCGGGTGTGCTGAACATGAGGTCTCATCTCCGTTCTCTGCCGGCGGCGGTGGCGGCACAAGTGGGCGGGCTCCGCGAGGAGTTCCGCCCTTTCTTCATTGACTGGACAGCGCCCCGGTTCGTGACAGCGAATCGGCCTGTTGCAGCCTTCCCCCCTCAACTGCCGGGACGCGGCTCGTGGATGGAGATCTAGGTGTCACAGATACGCGTGCGTTCCTGTCTCATGAGCGAACAGATCGGGCCAGGCAGGAGAAAAAGGGTGTGCGTTCCGCAAGCAGCCGACACTCGTGCGTGGAGCCGCCATCGCCTCTCGCCGCACGAAAGACCACACATGAGCATCCCCATTCCGCGGCCGGACGTTCCGGCCGTCGATCGCTGTGGAGGACATCGGGCTCGCGAGATCCGTCCCCGTGGGGACTTCTCCTTCTGCCGCGACCTCCGCGTGGTTCTGCTGTCCCAGGACGAACAGGACGCGGTCCATGTCCGGCGGCTCCTTCCGGACCGGCTGGCCGATGCGCTGGTTTGGCACACAAGCGTCGACGAAGGATGCCGCACGTCCGGCACCCACGGCCCGCTGTGCGTTCTGGTGGGCAGCACACCGGCCGGACGGAACTTGGCCGACGTCGTCACCCGGGTACGCCGCCACGCCCCCGACGCAGCCGTGCTCGTTCTTGAGGGCACGTATGCGTCCCACGCCTTCCGCTCTGTCGCCGGCTCGGTGCAGGGCCGGGCCGATCACCGCCGCAGCGCTCCCGACGAGTTCTGCCGGAAGATCTGGGTGGCGCTGCAACGTGCCGTCGCGGGGCGCACCGTGGCGGGCGAGGAGATCGCGCGGGACAACGCCCTGCTGGAACGGGGCCTGTTGCCCGACCTGACGCTGCAGGCAGACGGCTTCACGACCGCCTTCCACTACGCGCCGGGTCGCGCGCACACTTTGCTGGGCGGTGACTTCTGCGATGTGGTGCGCGGCGACGACGGCAGCGCCCACGTGGTCATGGGCGATGTGTCCGGGCACGGTGCCGCCGCGGCCGCCCTCGGTGTCCACCTGCGCCTGGCATGGCGCACGGCCGTGCTGTGCGGGCAGAGCCAGCTGGAACAACTCCATCTGCTCGAACGCATCCTGACCGAGGAACGAGCGCAGGAGGAGACCTACGCGACCGTGGTGTCCCTGGTCCTGTCGCCCCAGCGCCGCACCCTGCGGACGGTCACTGCCGGCCATCCGGGCTTTCTGCACCGGCACAGGGGAGAGGTCCGTTGGGTGGAGCCGCCGCCAGGTCTCCCGCTGGGTCTCTTCCCCGGGCAAGGGGACTGGCGCGAGAGCGAGATGGCGATGCCGGACGGGGACGGCATCGTGCTGTTCACCGACGGACTCTACGAAGGTCGTACGGCCGGCGGACGGCTCGGGGAGGAGGGCTTGCTGAGGCTGGCCGGTCGGCTCGCGCATCTGGAGGCGCAAGCGTTCGTCGATGCCTTGGTAGGCGGGGTATCGCTGCTGGCTGGCCCGTTCGGTGGGCTACGGGACGATGTGGCGGTGCTTCATCTGTCCTGCGATGGAGGGGGCGGGGTTTGATGTTCTGCCGACCCGCAGGACCGGCCCGGCCTACGGACGAAGCCGGTTCCCGCCGGGGAAGGGGCGGGAACCGGCTAGCAAATGCGCCCCGGCCGGGGGATCTCGGCGCTCGACCTAGTCGAAAGCCCGGTGATGGGCGAAGCGCGACACCAGCGGCGGCTCCATCAGCCAGCCGTGAGCCCGGCCGTGCCGTGCGTGAGAGGTGTCGGCGGTTTCGCGTAGGAGGGTGAAGGCCAACGCCGCGCCGATAGCCAGCAGGCCCGCGCACAGGGGCATGGCCCGGTTGAACGCCGTGTCGAAGGAGTTGAGGGAGCGGTAGGCGTCCGGGCTCATGTCGACCAGCAGCGGCAGTGCAGCCACGGAGACCAGCCCGGCCGCGCGTGCGGCTGCGTTGTTGATTCCGCTGGCCAGGCCCGCGTCGGCGGCCTCGACCGAGGCCAGCAGCGTCACGCTCAGCGGAGCGACCATGATGACCATGCCCGTCCCCATCACGAGCAGGGCGGGCAGAACGTCGGCGAAGTAGGAGGCGTGCGTGCCCACCCGCGCCGTCATCAGCATGCCCGCCCCGCACACCACAGGGCCGACGGTGAGCGGAATGCGCGGTCCCAGGCGTTGGGCGAGCTTCCCGGAGCGGGCGGAGAACAGCAGCATCAGTACCGTGCTCGGCAACATGGCGGCGCCCGCCGCCAGTGCCGAGTAGCCGGCGACGATCTGCAGTTGCAGGGCGGTCAGGAAGAAGAACCCGCCCAGCCCGGCGTAGACGCACAGGGTGATCAGGTTGATGGCCGTGAACGGCCGCGACGAGAAGATCGACAGGGGCATCATCGGGTCGCTGCTGCGTCGCTCCACCAGCAGGAACGCGGCCCCGGCCGCGATACTGCCCGCGGCCGCGGCAAGGGCGACGGGCCCGCCGGAACGGGCTTCGGTCAGCGCGTAGGTGGCCAGAGCGAGCGTCAGCGCGCCCAGCGCCGCACCGGCGAGGTCGAAGCCCCGCCGGGACGGCGTGTGGGTACCGGCCGGTACGGTGGGCTGCCGAGGCCTCCCGACGGACTCCGGGACGTGGCGCATTGCCAGGGGCACGCACAGCAGCGCCGGGGGGATCGTCAGCAGAAAGGTCCAGCGCCAGCCGGGGCCGTCGACGAGCCATCCGCCGAGAAACGGCCCGAGTGCCGCTCCGATGCCGCCGAACCCGGACCACAGGCCGATGGCGCGCGGCCGGTCGTCCGGGTGGAAGGAGGCTTCGATGATCGCCAGTGAGCCGGGGGTGAGCAGCGCTCCGCCGACGCCCTGGAGCGCGCGGGCGGCGATGAGCGTGGTCGCGTCGGGAGCGAGTCCGCACAGCAGGGACGCCGCAGCGAACCAGATGATGCCCAGGACGAAGATCCGGCGTCGGCCGAAGCGGTCGCCCAGGGATCCGCCCAGCAGGATGAGTCCCGCTAGGGTCAGCATGTAGGCGTTCACGGTCCACTGGAGTGCGGCGAGGTCGGCGTCGAAGTCGTCGCCGATGTGCGGCAGCGCGACGTTGGTGACGGTCGAGCCGAGCAGCACCACGCTGGAGCCGAGGACGGTGGCCAGAAGGGTCCATCGGCCACGGGCGCTGGCGATGCGCAGGAAGGCCGGGTCGCTCGGGGCGGGGGAGGGGTGCATGTCGTCTCCTTGGGACAGTGGGCCAGGAGGCGGCCGGTGCGTTCGTGCGGGGCAGCGGGTGCGGCGGGTAGGTCTGCTCGTCTACGCACGGGTGCGCTGGGTGGCGCGTCGCGTATGCCCGGGGCGCGGTTGTCGCGGATGGGCCTTCGCGTGGGACCCAGGGATGCTGCGGTTCGCGGTGTGGCGTCGTGTGGACGCAGGGTGTCCGAGGGGCCGTCTCCCGCTCGGTGGGCCGGGGTGAGCGGGAGACGGACGGTGGGCGTCCGGCGGGCCGGAGCGCGCGCGGGTCAGCCGAACATGCCGGGCTTGTAGCCGCCGGCGGGCTGTTGGTTGATGACGTTGATGCGGTTGTAGGCGTTGATGATCGCGATCAAAGAGATCAGCGCGGCGAGCTGGTCCTCGTCGTAGTGCTTCGCGGCGTTGGCCCAGGCCTCGTCCGACACCCCGCCCGCCGCGTCGGCGATGCGGGTGCCCTGCTCGGTGACCTCCAGCGCCGCGCGCTCGGCGTCGGTGAAGACGGTGGCTTCGCGCCAGGCGGCGACCAGGTGCAGCCGCTGCTGGTCCTCACCCGCGGCGACGGCGTCCTTGGTGTGCATGTCGGTGCAGAACCCGCAGCCGTTGATCTGGCTGGCCCGAATCTTCACCAGCTCCTGGGTGGCGGCGGGAAGCGCCGAGTGCACAGCGGCCCCGGCCGAGTTGAGGTGCTTCATGACCTTGCCCGCGAGAGCGTTGCCGAAATAGTTGATGCGCGCGTCCATGTAGGGATCCTGTGAGTCGAGTGATGGAAGATGAACTGATCTGAGATTGCTGCGATTTCGAGGCCGTGGGCTCCGGGCTCGCCGTTACTGCTTGCTGCTCCAGTCGGCGAAGTGCGTCTCGCCGAGATGTGCGTCGGGGCCGGGCAGCAGGTCGGACTCCTTTAGGGCGGCGCCCCAGTAGAGACCATTCGGGTCCGTCACGACCGTGCGGGGGTCGTTGTGGGCCGCGAGGCCCTTGCGGATGAAGTCCTCCAGGGTGAAGGTGTCGGGGCCGGCGACCTCGACGATTCCGTTGACCGGAGTGCCGACCGCCGTGCGGCCGACGGCCGTGGCCACGTCGCCTGAGAAGATGGGCTGGATCTTGATGGGGGCGACGGACACCGTTTCACCGCTGGTCGCCGAGTCCGCGAGGGTCTTGGCGAACTCGAAGAACTGCGTGGCGTGGACGATCGAGTACGGCACTCCGGAGTCCCGGATCATGTCCTCCTGGACCTGCTTGGCCTGGAAGTAGCCGGACTGCTGCAGGCGGTCGGTGCCCACGACGGACAGAGCCACGTGGTGTGTGACGCCGGCGGCAGCCTCCGCAGCGAGCAGGTTGGTGGTGGAGGCGCGGAAGAACTCCATCACCGCGTCGTCGTCGAAGGAGGGGGAGTTGGAGACATCGACGACGACGGAGGCGCCCTTCAGGACGTCGGCCAGGCCTTCGCCGGTGACCGTGTTGACTCCGGTGTTCGGGGAGGCTGCCACCGCCTCATGACCGTGTTCGTTGAGCTTGGAGACGACCTTGGAACCGATAAGTCCGGTTCCGCCGATCACTACGACCTTCATGGACTTTCCCTTCATTGATCCCGCACCGTGCCCGGTGGGTCTGCGGCGACCTCGTCCACGGCACCGGCCGCGATGGCTCGTACCCTCCTGACCAGGCGACCCCGGCATCTGTGACAGGGCGGCGCATAAAGATTTCGCGCCGCTGTCGATCGCCCTCACACGGCGGGTCCGGCATCGTCTGACGCGTCGCGCCACGGCTCGGTGATTCCGGTCGGGGCGGGCCACAGGGGTGTGCGGCGCACGCCGGTCGTCGCGGACCACACCATGGCGTCCGGCAGGGCGGGCGCGGCGCCGGGGCGGTCGGACCGGTGGTGGCAGCCCTGGGGGCCGAGCCGCTCCCGAGCACACTGGAGGGTCGCCCGGGCGGCGAGTACGGCGGATCTGAGGTCGTAGGCGTGCGCCAGATCCGAGAAGCCGCCGATGTCGATGTGGACGCCGATGTCCGCCGTCCGGGCCTCGATCTCGTCGAGTGCGGTCAATCCCGCGACGAGTCCGGCCTCGTCCCGGACCACGCCGGCGTGGTCCGTGATCAGGCGTCGTACCGCGCGCTGCAGAGCGCGGGCGTTGTGATCGCCTTCGGCGGCCACCAGGCGGAGCACGTCGGCTTCCGCGGCGCGGGTCGCGGCGGGTGAGTGGCGTGGACCGGTGAGTGTGGCGGAGTACTCCACCGCGGCGCGCCCGGTGATCCGCCCGTGAGTGAAGAGTTCGGAGAGGGAGTCTTCTTCCGGCCGGTGCGGGCTGCCGACTGCTTCCCCGACCGCGAAAAGCCCGTCCACGTCGGTGCTGTGGTCCTCGGCCTCGATCCAGATGCCGCCCAGGGAGATGCAGGCGGTCGGCACGACCTCGACGGGGTCACGGGTGATGTCGAGCATCTGCAGTTCCAGTAGCGTCCGGTGCAGGTGCGGCAGCCGTGCCAAGACCGTGTCACCGGGGAGGTGGGACAGGTCCAGCCAGACGCCGCCGGACCGGGAGCCGCGGCCTTCCTGGATCTCGGTGTAGGACGCACGTGCGACGGTTTCCTGGGCGGAGAGCTCCATCCGCTCGGGGTCGTAGCGCGTCATGAACCGCTCGCCGAGGTTGTTGAGCAGCACGCCGCCCGCGTGACGTGCGCTGTCGCTGAGCGGCATGCCGGCGGCGTGGTCCGGCTCGATCAGCCCGAAGGGATGGAACTGCACCAGGTCGGGATCGCGCAACCGGGCACCGGCCTCGGCGGCCAGCCGTAGGGAGCCGCCGGTGTTCTCATGGCGGCGCGAGGACGTGTGCCGCCAGATGCGCGTGTGCCCGCCGGTGGCGAGGATCACCGCGTCGGCGTGCACGAGGTAGCGCGAGCCGTCGACGAGGCCGAATCCGTAGGCGCCGAACACCGTTCCGTTGTCGACCAGCAGCCGGGTGACGTACACGTGCGGCAGGACGGGGATGGCGAGTTGCCGCACGCGCACACGCAGGGCCCGGTGAAGGTCCGGGCCAGTGAGCCGTGTGGTGGACATGCTGTCGGTGCGATCGGGGCGCCTGCCGCGGGGTTCGACACCTTCGATGGGCTGCGCGGCGGCGCGTGGCGCGATCCGCTCGCTAGGCGAGGCGGCCGGTAAGCGGCTCTGCCGCGACGTGTCAGCCAAGTGCCGCTCCCCGGTGTCGCCAGGGCGGGCAGGGGCGGGCGCCCACTCGGCATGGTCCCACGCCGCGCTGGCCGGGGCGTCTTCGCGGGCCCGTTGGGTGACCACGACGACCGCGACACCGGCCTCGGCGACTTCGATGGCCGCTCGGAGGCCCGACGCACCGCTACCCACCACGAGGACGGACGTAGTGAGCTGGTGTCCGAGCGAAGACATGCGTCCTCCTACGACAGCGAACGGACAGGATCATTGGTTGGGATCGACCGGACAGGCCCCCGATTTGTGACAACCTCGGCGTGTTTCCGGGCGTGGAAGTAGTCACACCGTCTGTCCGCACCGCGGGGGAGGGGCCGCGGGTACCGTGACAAGGATTCTTCCGAACACCGCTGTGGGAGCTCTGTTTCCCCCGGATCCCGCCGAGGAGCCGAGTCGCATGATCGCCAGCCCGCTTCCCGCTCTGGTCGGCCGGCAGCGTGAGTGCACGGCGCTCGACAACCTGCTGGCCGGCCTTCGGGCCGGCGCTTCCCGCGTCGTGGTCGTCCGGGGCGAGGCGGGCATCGGCAAGTCGGTGCTGCTGGAGTACATGGCTGCGCAGGCGTCCCGGGTGCAGGTGACCTGGGCGCGCGGTGTCGAGGCCGACATGGAGCTCCCTTACGCGAGCCTGCACCAGGTGTGCGCGCCGTTCCTGGACGGTGTCGAAGAACTGCCGCAACCCCAACGTGAGGCCCTGCGCGTGGCATTCGGGACGGCGGTCGGCGATCCACCCGACCGTTTCCTGGTCGGCCTCGCCGTGCTGACCCTGCTCACCCGCGCCTCGGAGACCCGGCCGGTGCTGGTGCTGGTGGACGACGCCCAGTGGCTGGATCAAGTGTCGTTGCAGACACTTGAGTTCGTGGCTCGGCGACTGCTCGCGGAGCCGGTCGCCATGGTGTTCGCGGTCCGCGATCCCGAGGGGCAGTCCGCGCTCGCGGGCCTGCCGGCGCTGCAACTCAGGGGACTGGACGCCGCTTCGGCCGGGGAACTCCTGGAGGGAGCTGTGGGGGGACGGTTGGAGGAGCGGGTCCGGGACCGGTTCGTGGCCGAGACACATGGCAACCCGCTGGCGCTGCTGGAATTCTCCCGCGGCCGCAGCGCCGCCGAACTGGCCTACGGCGTCGACGCGTCGAGTGCCCCAATTGTCCAAGGGCCGGTGGCCAGCCGCGTCGAGCGTGATTTCGCGGGGCGGCTCGGTGCGCTGCCGGCCGCGACTCGCACCCTGCTGCTGATCGCTGCGGCGGAACCGGTGGGCGACGTGCGCCTATTGATCCGCGCAGCCGCTTCCCTCGGCATCACTCCGGACGCCGCACCGGCCAAGGCAGCCGGCCTGATCGAGTTCGGCGAGCCCGTACGGTTCCGGCACCCGCTGGTCCGTTCGGCGGTCTACCACGGAGCCGAGCCGGAGGATCGACGTGCGGTGCACCGGGCCCTGGCCGAGGCCACGGACCCCCTCCTGGACCCTGACCGGCGCGCCTGGCACGCCGCGCAGGCGGCCGACGGGCCGGACGAGGAGGTCGCTGCCGGACTGGAGCAGGCCGCCGACCGCGCCCGGCAGCGCGGGGGCATCGCGGCCGAGGCGGTTCTGCTGGAACGCGCGGTGGAGGTGACGCCCGATCCCTGGCCGCGAGGACGCCGGGCCCTTGCGGCGGCCGAGGCGCACTTCTCGGCCGCCGCGCCTGAACGGGCCACGGAATTGGCTGCGGTGGCCGACCTGTATCCCCTCAGCGTCCTGGACCGGGCCCGCCTGGCACGTCTGCGGGCCAGAATCCTGTTCGCCCGCAGCCGCAGCGATGAGGCGGCACCACTACTCCTGAACGCGGCGGCACAGTTCACCGCGGCTGGATCTCCCCTGGCGCGGGAGACGTACCTGGAGGCGATCAGCGCGACCATCTTCGCCGGCCGGGTCCATGGTCCGACAGGCGCCCGCGCCGCGGCGATCGCGGCCCGCGCGTCCGGAGCGCCCTCCTCGGGCTCCAAAGCCGCGGACGCTCTCTTGGAGGGCGTGGCGGCCCTGCTCGCGGACGGCCCGGAGACGGCCGTCCCGGCCCTGCGCGAGGCACTCGACCTGCTCGAGCACGAAGAGCTCCGCACACGGGAGGCGACAGTACGGTGGCTGCTGCTGGCCCCGGTCGCGCTTGAGTCGTTCATCCACTGGGCCTGGGACCTGCATGCCTGGGACACACTCTCGACTCGCGCAGTGCGTCTGGCCCGCGACATCGGAGCACTCGGCAGCCTGCCGCCGGCTCTGATCTACGCGGGCGGGGTGCACATCCACTACGGCAACTTCGCCGAGGCCGACCGGATGATCGACGAGGCCGACGCGATCGCCACCGCGACCGGCCACGCCCCGCACAAGTACGCCACGCTCGTCCTGGCCGCGTGGCGGGGTGAGGCGGATGTCGCCGCCGGCATCATCGAAGAGGCCAGAGAGCGCGCCGTACAGCGGGGTGAAGTGTCCCTGCTCGGTGCCATGGGCTACATCCAGGGCGTGCTCTTCAACGGACTGGCCCGCTACGAAGAGGCGCTTGAGGCCGCCCGCACCGGTATCGAGCACGACGGGTTCAACTTCACTGGTCTGTCGCTGGTCGAACATGTGGAGGCCGCGACGCGTTGCGGTGAACTCGACCAGGCCCGCGCCTCGTTGGCCCGCCTGATCGAACTCACTCGCGCCGCCGACTCCGGGTGGGCTCGGGGTGCGAGCGCACGCAGCGAGGCGCTGCTGGCCGACGGTGAGGCGGCAGACCGCCTGTACCGCACGGCGATCGAGCAATTCGGCCGCGGCGGGGTGGTCGTGGAGGTGGCACGTACCCACCTGCTGTACGGCGAGTGGCTGCGGCGCGCCCAGCGCCGCGCGCAGGCCCGCGAGCATCTCCGCACAGCCCACGACATGTTCGACGCGATGCCGGCGCAAGCGTTCGCCGAACGGGCCCGCCGTGAGCTGATCGCCACCGGCGAGCAGGTGACCGCGCGGGAGACCACACCGACGAACGCTCTCACACCGCAGGAGTCGCAGGTCGCAGCCCTCGCCGCCGACGGCATGACGAACGCGCGGATCGGCGCGGAGCTCTTCATCAGCCCCCATACCGTGGAATGGCACCTGCGGAAGGTCTACGTGAAGCTCGGCATCAGCTCTCGCCGAGCCCTGCCGGACGTCCTCGGCAGCGCACGGGCGCGGTGAGTTAGAACCGACAGTCATCACGAATCCGCGGGGGCCACGCACCTATGGGTGACGGCAAACAGTGCCTAGATCCGGTGCACCCGCTCCAGCCGCACCGGGTCGGTCAGCGCCTCGCACAAGCGAGGAACGAGGTCGACCTCGCCCCACCTCGTGATGGGCGACGGGGAAGGACAGCGCGGGCGGCCGCTGGTCCCAGCTGCCGATCCTGTCAGGATCACATCCGCACCGCAGCAGCACGGCTCGACCCAGCCTTCAGCGTCGACTTTCCTGGAAAGTCCCAGGGCGACCCTGCCCTCGACGGAGTCAGGCGGGCTCTGCTGGCCGGGGTAACCGCCGTGCTGGTACTGATAGCCGCGAGCATGCTGCTCGGTGCGATCGAACAGGTCCGCGAGCGCGCACGAGTCCTGTCCGTACTCGTCGCGTTCGGCACGCCCCGTCGTACGCTCGTTACTTCCGTTTTCTTGCAGGCCGTACTCCCCGTCGGACTTGGTTTGCTCGTGGCGGAGTCGATCGGGACGGCCCTCGGCAGCACGCTGCTCGAACTCGCCGGAAGGCCTGTGACACACAACTGGAGCACCCTACTGGCCATAGCTGGCATCGGGGCGGCCGTCTCCCTCGGTGTCACCCTGTTGACCCTGCCGGCATTGTGGCGTTCGACGCGACCGCAGGGATTACGTCACGAGTGAATCGCTCCCCCGACCGCGCCACGTGTACGGCGACCGGCCGGAGGGTGTCTTCAGGAGCCCGAACGCCAGCCGCCCCCGGACCAGCCATGGCCGCAGAACGCCGGCCGCTATCACAACGCACACTGTGATGTGCAGAACCACCAGATGAGGGAGACAGCTGCAATGGTGGATCCGGCAAGCCCGATCAGCACGTCGAACAACGGGATACGAAGCACTGAGGCTCCGCGGGAACTCGGCGCCATGGCCTCGGTGTTCGCTAACTTCCGTCAGTACCTCATGGGATGGGACACACAGAGCCGAGCGGGCAACACCGTCGACCAGTTCCGCAGCGGGCTTGCCACCCCGCAGTTCAACGGCGTCGTACGCGTACGATCGGTGTCCGCGGATGGGGAGGACGTGACGGCCATCCGCAAGGAGTTCGCGAACGTTCCCTGGTGGTGGTGGGTCGGACCCGACAGCCCCGAGGACACCGCCGACGTCCTGCGGTGCCGCGGTGGACGAGAGCTCACGGCCCTCCCCGTGATGGTGCTCCCGCTCGACGAACCGGCCTACCCGGGCACAGTCCCGCACACCGCTCCCACCGGTTTGCGGGTGGAGCCGGTCCGGGACGATGAACAGTTGGCCGAGTTGGTCCGGACGTACCGGGCGTCGATGGGTGTCGGACCCGGGCTGGAGACCGAGATGGTGCGCATCGAGTCGCGGCGCGAGGACAACGCCGACATCATCCGGCTGGCCGCCGTGCTGGACGGCCGAGTGGTCGGGACGACCGTGGTGATCGCCGCCCACGGGGTGGCCGGGATCTTCCTCGTCCACGTGACCGAAGCACATCGCCGCCGGGGCGTCGGTGCGGCCCTGACGGCCGCCGCGCTCCAGGTGGGGTGGGAGCGGGGGATGCGCTGCGCCGCGCTGGTGGCCAGCCCTGCGGGCGAACCGTTGTACCGACGTTTCGGCTTCACGACGACATCCGAGTACCGGCTGTTCGCCTTCCCCGCCTGAGCTGCAGCCGGCCCGGACGCGGAGTACGCGCTGCCCCTCCAACCTGAACGTCGGCGCCGCGGGTGAAGAGGGCGCGCACGTAGCCCTGGCAGGTGATCTGGCCACCGTGTCACACCGAGTGCCGACGACCGGTCTAGAGAGTTAGGACCGAGAGAAACAGAGGACACCGTGCGTGAGATTTTGATCGTGGGCGGCGGGTATGCGGGCTTCTACACCGCGTGGGGCCTGGAGAAGAGGCTGCGACCGGGCGAGGCGCGCGTCACTATCGTCGACCCCCGCCCGTACATGACGTACCAGCCCTTCCTGCCCGAGGTCGTGGCCGGTTCGGTGGAGGCCCGGCACGCGGCGGTCTCGCTCCGCCGTCACCTCCACTACACGCGTCTGGTGGCGGGCTCGGTGACGGAGATCCGCCACAGCGCGCGCACAGTCACGGTCCGCCCGGAGTCCGGGCCATCCCTCGACCTGCACTACGACGTGCTGGTGGTGACGGCGGGGGCGGTCACCCGGACCTTCCCGATCCCGGGACTGAGCGATCAGGCGTACGGACTCAAGCACGTCGAGGAAGCGGTGGCGATCCGCGACCGCCTCCTCACCTCGTTCGACCGTGCGGCCGGTCTGCCGCGCGGGCCCGAACGCACCAAACTGCTCACCGTCACCGTCGTCGGTGGCGGATTCTCCGGAGTGGAGGGATTTGGTGAATTGCTGGCCCTGGCGACCGCGTTGCTCAAGAAGTACCCGGAGATCGGCGCGGACGAACCGGCCTTCCACCTGGTCGAGGCACGGGACCGCATCCTGCCCGAGGTCGCGGACCGGCCGGGCGCCTGGGTGGTGCGTTCACTGGAGAAACGGGGGGCGCGGGTGCACCTGAACACCCAGCTGGTCTCCGCCGAGGACGGCCGGGTGCGGCTGTCGGACGGCACCGAGTACGACTCGGGCCTGCTGGTGTGGACGGCCGGCAACGCCGCCAACCCGATCGTGCACAACCACAGCGACCTGCCCGTCGATGAGCGGGGCCTGCTCACCGTACGGGCGGATCTGCGGGTCACCACGGACACCGAGGTGGTGCCCGACGTCTGGGCGGCGGGGGACGACGCCTCGGTGCCCGATCTCGCGGCCGGGAGGCCGGGCGCGCACACCGTGCCCAACGCCCAGCACGCCGTCCGCCAGGGCAAACTGCTGGCGAAGAACATCCTGGCGTCGCTGCGCGGCCGTCCGACCAAGGACTACGTGCACCGCAGTCTCGGTGTGGTGGCCACACTCGGGCTCGGCCGCGGCATCTTCCAGTACCGGGGACTGGTCATCAAGGGGTTCCCGGCCTGGCTGATGCACCGTGGCTACCACGTTCTGGCCATACCGAGCTGGGAACGCAAGACGCGTGTGTTCGCCGTGTGGGTCACGGCCCTTCTCTACGGCCGTGACATCGTGTCGCTGGCGTCGGTGCAGCAGCCGAGGGAGGCATTCGTCTCCCGCGGCGAACTGCGCCGAGGAGAGGAGCTCGCACAGCCCGGAGGCCGGCTCACGGCATGACGGCGCGGTACAGTCCGCGGCCAGCCCGCTGGACGCGCGAGGCGCCGACGAGACGGTCGAGCGTGCTGCGGACGGCGTTGATGCTGCCGCTGTCCGTGTCGCGTCCCAGCGCCGACGCGACATCGCGGGCTCGGACTTCGGTGTCCCCGGCCTGCGCGAAGTACGCCAGGATCTGATCCGTGAGCTTGCCGTACGTCGTGCCGCCGTCGCCCGCCTCGTCGCTCCGGCCTGCCGTGCCCGGGGGCTCTGCGGCGGCTTCGGAGGTTGCCGCGGCGCGCGCGGCCTCCGGCTTCGCCGGCGACGAGACGCTCATGGGGGCGGGGTCCCGCGGTGATGGGGCGGCCGCCGGGCCGGTGCCGGGCATGAGGGCCTGAAGGGCGTCGAGCGCCCGCTGCACGGAACCGAGATGAGCGGTGATCGCGGCCAGTTCCCTCTCCAGCGCCTGCTTCTGGATCTCCAGCCGGGCCAAATCCTCCTGGAGACTCCCGGCGGTGCTCTCGATGGCGCGAGCGGTCTGGGTCACGGAGCCCATGGGTTCCTCTCGTCCACAACCCTGTGTCCTGGCGGGACCGCTCGATGTCCCGACCCGCCATCCGGCGCGGCACCGGGGGATGCTGGCGAACATCATATGCAGCGGCCCCGTCGGCCGAGAACAGAGTGGGCGGTCCCACGCAGAACACACCGTTGACCGGGCCATCAGGGACGGCGGGCCCGGGACGGAGTGAACCCCGTGGCGCTCCCTTCGTCCGCCGGCGGCGCCTCGTGGTCGCCGGCTGCGGGCAGCCGTCTGATCCTCTCGGACACCGCCTGGATCCGGGCGTCCACCTCGTCGATCGCCTCCCGGAGCACCCCGAGCCGTCCCTCCAGGACAGCGGCCTCCGCGGCGAGCGAGACGGTGACGGCGGCGGGATCGGTCCGGCGGTCGGCGTCTCGCGTCATCCTCGTGTCCCTCCTCGGCCCGCGTCGGAAGTCAGGTGGACGGGCTCCGGGGGACCGGCGGTTGCCCGGGCGCGACTGATGAATGTCCCTGCCATGCTCCTCCTTCGTCGCCGCGGGAATCGGGCACGGACCGCCACGAGCCTTCGGTACCGCATTGACCGGGTAGTGGCGGGAGCTGTGACAGCCGCCATACGGCCGCCACGTCACGGCAGTTCGCAGCCCGGGGACGGCGCGTCCTGGGAGAATGGGGTGCCGTGCGGCAGGACGTAGAGGACCTCCAGGACGACGTCCGTGGCTCCCCGGTTCTCGCCGATGTGCACGTGGTCCGCGCCCGACGGTTCCTTCAGGAAGCTGCCCTTCTTGTACACGCCGTCGGAGGCGCAGGAGGCGTCGAAGTGGCTCAGCGTTCCCTGCCTGACGAAGGCGTACAGGGTGCCGTCGTGGTAGTGCCACCCGGTCGCCTGGCCGGGCGGGACGGTGATCTCGCGGAGGATGTAGTCGGTGCGCCGACGGTCCGCTGGGCCAGAACCCGGCCGCTGACGCCGGGGCCGCCGGGGGTGGCCTGGGCGGTCGACGAGGCGAGCGAGAGCCCTGTGAGGCAGGCTCCGACGACCGCGGCGCGTGCTGAAGTACGCATGATGTTTCCCTTCGGAATGTGAGGGTGAACAGCGGCCCGGGGCAAGCGGCCCTCAGGGGCAGCCCGTTCACCCGTCACACTGTATTGCCACTGAGTGGGTCGGGGTGCCGAGGTTCGGTCCGACGGTGTGTTTCGTTGCGAAGATGTCAGCGTTTCTCCCACTTCCCGGTGCGGTGGGTGCAGCGGGTAACGTTCCGTGCGACGCTGCCGTGCGGGGTGGGGAGTCGGTATGGAGCACATCGGCGGTGCCCTGCCGCTCGCGGAACTGCTCCACGAGCGGAGGCACTTGCTGGAGGTCGCGCAGTGGATGCTGGGCAGCCGGGTGACGGCCGAGTGCCTTACCGACGAGGCGTACCGGCGGTGGTACGGGCTCTCCGACGGTGAGCGTTCGCGCATCCGGACGCCGCGGACCTGGTTGAGCCACGTCGTGGGCGGCCTCGCGCTGGACCGGCTGGCCGCGCCCGGCCCACCGGCCGGGATCGGTGAGGCGCTGCTGCGGTCGGTGGACATGTGGTCACCCGCGCGGACGTCACCGCGTACTTCGACGGCGGCGGGAGGGTCCGTGCGCCGATCGCTCACGTCACCGGCAGCGAGCACGTGGCCCGGAGCCTGCTCAACCTGCTCCGCGCCCAGCCGCAGACCACCGTGGACACCTGGCCGGTCAACGGACGCGCCGGGCTGGTCGTCCGCTACCGGGCCCGGGTCGGCGCGGTGATCACCCTCGACCCGGCCCCGGTCCGCACCCGGGAAGACGAGGGGCCCGTCGTGACCGTGCGCGCACAGTTCCGCCGCGGCCTTGCCAGCGGCCATGCCGTCCCCGACGATCACGAATGTCTTCACACGCGACACGTTGCCTCCCGTCCCAGTTGGTGTGGCACACACGGCGAACCGTGCGGTGGGGTCGTGCGGATGACCGGGCGACGGCCCGGTTTGCGGCAGTGCGGCACCCGAGGGGCTCTTGCGGTGCGGCGTCTCACCGGCGGCCGCGCAGCGTCACGGCCAGCAGCTCCGACTCCTCGTACCCCGGGAGCGGGGCGAACCCGTGCGCTGCCAGCTCGCCGGTCAGCCGGGCGCGCGTCGCGGGCCACATCCAGAACGTCTCGGTGTGTTCCCGCAGCACGTCCTCGGCGTCCCTGACCCAGTAGTCGGCGCGGGTCCGGATGCGGTAGCCGGCGGCCGACATCGTCATGCGCCCGCCGTAGACGTGCTCGCCGACCCGCTTGTCCGCGAGCAGGCGCACGACGGTGCGGGCCGGGAGCCGGGCCGGCGGCAGCTGCACGAACAGCGAGCCGCCGGGGGTGAGGGCCCTGCCGAGCGCGGGCCACAACTTCTCGCGTACGCCCGGTGGCAGGCAGCCCACCATGTTGTGGCAGACGGCCACGTCCGCGACCGCGTACAGCGCGGTCTCGTCCAGGGGGTGCGGGTGCACGGTGACCCGGCCCCGCTGCTCGGAGGGCAGGGCGGCGAGCCGGGTCAGCAGCGACGTGCGCATAGCCCGGGCCGGTTCGACGGCGTGCACGTTGGCCCAGGAGTCGGCGAGGGCCAGCATCGTCACCCGCCCGGTACCGGCCCCGACGTCCAGCACGCCGGTGCGGGCGTCGGCGATCTGGCGCGCGTAGAGCTGGCGGACCCGGGCTTCGTCCGCGTCGGCCTGCAAGATGTCGTAGAACTCCGCGGTGACCGCGTAGGAGTCGGATTCCCGTCGGAGGTCCGACGGTCCGCTGAGGATAGTGTGCATGCCCGACATGACAACGTATGGGCAGAGTGTGTGACAGCGAGGACAGGCGACCGCAGCGCGGACCGTTGTCACAGAAGCACACGTTGCGCAGTCAATGGTCCGGCTCCGTCCGCGACCTTTCGGGATGTTCCGGGACCGGACCGGAGCCCCGGACAACGTCGTGAGAGCGGAGTACGTCGTCATGACCGCGCGATCCCCCCAGATATGGCTGCCCGCACAGTTCGGCCGCCTCGCCGATCTGCTCCGGGCCTCGACTACGCCCGCTGGGACGGCCGTTCGGCCTTTCCCACGGACCCGGCGGAGGTCGAGTTCTACGTGCCCCCGCTGACCAAGGACATCGGCGTCATCGCCCGGCCGCTGGCCCGGATGACCCGGCTTCAGGCGGTGCAGGCGCTCAGCGCAGGAACCGACGAACTGCGGGCGGCACTGGACCGGCTGCCCCGTGAGGTGACCTTGTGCAACGCGAGGGGAGTGCCGGCTGCCGGCACGGCCGAGCTGGCCCTGACGCTGATCCTCGCCAGCCTGCGTGGCATACCGGAGTCGCTCCGTGCCCAGGATCGGGAGGACTGGGACCCGCGGACCTTCTCCACCCTGCACGCACGGTCCGTGCTCATCGTCGGTCACGGTGCCGTCGGCTCCGCCCTGGAGGAGCTCCTGACGCCCTTCGGCTGCGCCGTCACCCGCGTCGGGCGCGCGGACAGGGACACGCCCCAAGGGCCGGTGCGCTCCGTGTCGCTGCTGCCCCGGCTCGTCGCGGACGCCGACGTGATCGTGCTGTGCACTCCGCTGACCGCGGCGACCCGCGGGCTCTTCGATGCCGCACTGCTGTCCCGCGTCAAGGACGGCGCCCTGCTTGTCAACGTGTCCCGGGGCGCGGTCGTTGACACCGACGCCCTGCTGAAGGAGGTGCACGGCGGCCGACTGCGGGCCGCCCTCGAACCGTCGTCCTCGTCCACGGCGCGTTCGCCGATTCCTCCAGCTGGAACGGCGTCGTCGAACGGCTCCAGTCCCACGGCCATTCCGTAGTGTGCGCGAGCAATCCGTTGCGCGGGCTGAGCAAGGACAGCGACTACGTACGCCAGCTCGTCCGGTCCATCACGGGACCCGTGGTCCTTGTCGGCCACTCATACGGCGGCTCCGTGATCAGCACCGCCGCACACGGACTCGACCACGTCACGGCGCTCGTCTTCGTCGCCGCCTTCCTGCCCGACGAGGGGGGAGAGCGCCGTCGACCTGTCCGGGAAGTTCCCGGGCAGCACCCTCGGCGAGACGCTCCACCCCGTACCCGTCACCCTCCCCGACGGCACCCGGGTGGCGGATCTCTACATCGACACGAGCAGGTTCCACCAGCAGTTCGCCGCCGACGTCCCCGAGGCGACCACGGCGGTCATGGCCGCCACCCAGCGGCCGGTGGCCGACGCGGCGCTGGCCGAGGGCGCCTCCGCCCCCGCCTGGCGGGACATCCCGTCCTGGGTCTTGGTGGCGACCGAGGACCGCAACATCCCGGCCCAGGTGCAGATCTTCATGGCCGAGCGCGCGAAGGCCACGGTCGTGACCGTCGACGCCTCCCACGCGGTCGCCATCTCCCGCCCCGGCGACGTCGCCCGGCTGATCGACGAGGCGGTACGGGCCACCGGCTGAACCGCCTGGGTATTGAGGCGCGGTGCCCGCGGCACCGCGCCGTCCTCGCGGGCCCGGCTCCGCCGCGGACGCCGGGCCGCCTACTTCGGGAGCGCATTCATGAGCACGGAGGAGCAGGCCGCTCGCGGGCTGGCCGACCTGGAGGCCTACCTGTACCAGGAGGCCCATCTCAGCGCAGCCCGGCTGCGCGTGGCCGCTTTCCTCGCGCAGTCGGCCGGGCTGAGCCGCCGGCAGAAGAGGGACATCGAGGAGTGGTACCTCGACGAGCAGAAGGACGTCGCCGGTGGGTGCGATGGCTGCTCATCGCCGTGACCGCCCTGACCCTGCTGACCTTCCTGGGCACCGTACTCCTCGTGAGCACCCGCCCCTGACCCTCGCTTCGGCCCCCGGGGAGAGCGGGGAGCCTGCACTGCCAGACCCTGGTCGACCCCGCCCGGTCGCAGCGGCTCGTCGTCTACACCGCCACGCCGGTCACCGAGAGCGACACCAACGTGCGCCTGCTGAGCCTGCTCGCCGGCGACCTGACACAGAAGGCGGCCGTGCCCGGTCGTTAGCGAGGAGGAGCCCGTCGGCTCAGACCCAGGCGACGGCGTCCTCGTGCGCGAGGCGCGGCATGCGGTCGAACTCCGGAGGGCCCGCAGGGTGGCCGATGTTCACGACGAGCACGGAGTGCCAGGAACTGTCGGGGAAGAACTCCTTGTCGATCCCCGCCGCGTCGAAGCCGGCCATGGGTCCGGCGGCGAGGCCGCAGGCGCGGACGGCGAGGATGAAGTAGCCCGCCTGGAGGGGGCCGTTGAAGGACGTGATGCCGTCGCGCTGGGCGGGGTCGGCGGCGAAGTGCTCCCGCAGCTCGGGCTTGATCGGCAGGATGTGCGGGATGTGCTCATGGAAGCGGTCGTCCACGGCCAGCACCGCGACGGCGGGCGCGGAGGCCGACTTGGGCCGGTTCCCTTCGTCGAGGTGCGGCAGCAGGCGTTCCTTGCCCTCGGGCGTGCGGACGTACAGGACGCGCAGGGGCTGCAGGTTCGCGGCGGTCGGGGCCCAGCGGGCCAGTTCCCAGATGCCGGTCAGCGTCGCGTCGTCGACCGGTGTGTCGGTGAAGGAGTAAGTGGTGCGCGCGTCGGTGAAGAGCGCGGCCCGGGCGTCGGCGCCGACCCGGGAAAGAGGGACCGAGGTGGTCACGTCGAACTCTCCTTGCTCGTAAAAGCGAAGCAACTTTGCCTTATCGATGTCACTTCGAAAAACAGAGTGACAAGGGGGAGCGTAGCACCCTGGCTATCCTGGGGATATGACGGAAGCAGCGGACCCCCGATCGCCCGGCACGGGCGACGCCCCCACCGGGCAGCACCATCCGGCGGCCTGCGACGGGGCCCTGACGAGGGCGTTCGGCTTCCTCGGCAAGCGGTGGAACGGCGTCATCCTGGCCACGCTGCAGCACGGGCCCCTGGGCTACGCCGAGTTGCGGCGCGCGGTGGAGGGCATCAGCGACTCCGTCCTCTCGGAGCGCCTCTCCGAGCTGTCCGGCGCGGGACTCACCGTGCGCGAGGTCGAGCCCGGACCGCCGGTCATGGTCCGCTACCGGCTCACCCCGGACGGGACGGCCCTCATGCCCATCCTCGGCGAGCTGGCCGGCTGGGCGTCCCGCCACCTGCCCGAAACACCGGCCGCCCCCCAGCGCCGCGCCAGGAACTGAACCGGACGCGCCCTCCCCGGCTCACCGGAGCCGCCGCGGCTACCCGGCGCCGGCCGACACGTCCCGCATCAGGTCGGCGCCATGGGTAGGGGTCGGCGGAACGGCCTCGCGCCGCCCCCCCCGGTGGCCGGGGACCACACCAGAGTGACCATCAGATCGGGGTCCACGTCGGGGCGGTCGGACTGGTGGTGACTGCCCCGCGACTCCCGCCGCTCGCCGCGCGCACTCCAGCGTCGCCCGCGGCGAGACGCCGAGGGGCTGTTCCTTCCTCAGGAAGACGCTCTTCGGCAGGTTGAACTCCCGGGGTGCTCGCCGCGGGGAAAGTTCCTGACCAGCCTCGATCATCTGGGGACTCGGCGAGCGACGGCAGGCGGGGCCCATCTGGCGTTCCTTGATGCCGAAGGCCTCGAGAGGGGTTCCTACTTCGTCGGCGGTCTGACCGCGACGGCTGCGAGGCTGTCGAGCCACGGTGACGGGTTGTTCTATGTCGAGGTGTGCCTGTGGTGCGATCGATTGCTACCTGGGTCGGCGGAAGTCTGGGATCTGCTGCGAACGTACCAGCGGCGCCGTCAGCCCGAAGACGCCCCGCCGGGGCAGGTGTGCGCCGATGTCCAGGTTCTTCTTGGGATCCTTGCCGACCACGACATCAACGTCCTCATGCGGTAGCGGGCACAGGCCGGGTCGGACGGCGGGTCATGAGTGGGCCCCACGGACTCGGCCACGGGGTCCCCATGGGGGTGGCCCACGGAAGCCCCACGGGTTCGGGGAGCGGCCCCCCGGGGGGAGTCTCAAGGGGGCCCACGGACTCCACCACGGGGAGCCAGGGGCGCGTGGGCGGGGGTCCCACGGCGAGGGTGGAGGCACGCCCTGGACGGGCGGCCCTTCCACCACGAGGAGTTCCCCGTGCCCGCGACCGGCCCGCAGACCACGACGACCGAACCCGCGCTCGCCCGGACGGCCGGGGACGACGACATGGACGCCGCCCTCGACACCTTCCTGGCCGAGCGGACACGGCTCTTTCGCATCGCCCACCGCATTCTCGGCGACGTCACCGGAGCCGAGGACGTGGTCCAGGAGGTGTGGCTGCGCTGGCAGCTCACCCAGCGCGCGGAGATCGACAACCCGACCGCGTTCCTGGTGACGGCGACCACCCGGCTGGCCATCAACGTCGTCCGCTCCGCCCGCCACCGCCACGAGGTCCCGGTCGAGCCGCAGTCGGCCGACTTCGGCAACCGGACCGTCCCGGACCCCGTACTGAGCGTCGAGCGCAGCGTCGCGGTCGAGGGGGCCCTGGCCCTGCTCATGGCGCGGCTGACGCCGGACCGGCTGGCCGCCTACGTCCTGCGCAAGGGATTCGGCTACGCCTACGCCGAACTCGCGTCCCTGCTGCGGATCAGCGCCCCGAACGCGCGCGTGGTGGTGCACCGGGCACAGGCCCGCCTGGAGTCCGGCCGGGAGCGCCCGGTCCCCGTCGAGTCGCACCGCCGCCTCGCCGCGGCGTTCCGGACGGCCGCCCACACCGGCGACCTGGACGGCCTGGTGAAGGTGCTCGCCCCGCCGCGTGACGAGCCGCCGACCGTGTCACACTGTTCAATGTTTGACCGTTGAGCGGGAACACACCATATTGAGTGTGCGTACCAGTGAAGACAGTAAGGAACATGTGATGCGCGCAGACCTTTCCGCCTCGAACTTCGCGGGCCACGTGGCCGTCGTGACCGGAGCCGGTTCCGGCATCGGCCGGGCCACGGCCGTCGCCTTCGCCGAAGCAGGCGCGCAGGTGCTCGGAGTGGGACGGCGCGAGACACCGCTGAAGGAGACCGCCGCACTTCACCCCCGCATCGACGTCCTGGCGATCGACGTCTGCGCCGAGGGAGCCCCCGCCGAGGTGATCAGGACCGCCGTACGGCGGTGGGGACGCATCGACCACCTGGTCAACAACGCGGGTGCCACATCGGTGATGAGACTCGCCGACACCGACGAGCGGACTGTCACGAACCTGCTCGCCCTGAACGTCGTCGCGCCGAGTCTCCTCGCCCACGCCGCCCTGCCACACCTGCGCGAGACCTCCGGCACCATCATCAACCTCTCCAGCACCTACGGGCACCGGCCTATGCCGGGCGGCGCGCACTACGCGGCCACCAAGGCCGCCGTCGAACAGCTGACCCGCAGCTGGGCGCTGGAGCTGGCGGAGGAGGGAGTCCGCGTCAACGCCGTCGCCCCCGGCCCCACCCGCACCGACGTCATGCTGCACGCCGGACTCACCCCCGAGGCCGCCGACGACATGTACGCCTACGAACGCGACCGCATCCCCACCCACCGCATCGCGGGCACCGAAGAGATCGCCTACTGGATCCTCCGGATGGCCGACCCCGCGGGACGGCACGCCACCGGCCAGGTCGTCACCGTGGACGGTGGCCTGGAACTCGTCTGACACCGCCTCGGACAGCGAAGCCCGACCGGCGGTACTCCCGTCCCCCCCGTGTCACACATCGGGCACCGGACCGGTCAAACCCCTCGGCCGACCCAGGCGTTGAGGAGGTTGATGCACGATGAAGGTCGTGGTGTTCGACGACGGCGGACTCATGGGCGTCGAGACCGCCCTGTGGGTCAGGGACCACGGACACGAGGTGGGCATGGTCTCGGCACCCGCCGGGTTCGACGCACTCACCCCGGAGGAGGTCGCCGACGCCCTGCACGGCTGTGCGGTGGTGATCGACCTCGTCCATCAACCGCCCCCGGCCACCGGCACGTTCCCCACGGAGAACGGCACGGCCGGCGGCCTCCTGCGCGCCGCGATCGCCGCCGGGGTGCGGCACCACGTGTGCCTCTCCGCGGTCGGCGTGGACCGGGTCCGCGACGACGGTGCCTTCACCGCGCTGCGCGCCCGGGAAGCCATGATCGAACGCTCCGGCATCCCCCACTCCATCCTGCGCAGCACCCAGTTGTTCGAGGCCGCCGAGGCCATCGCGGACACGGCCACCGAGGACGGCGCCGTCCGGGTGCCGCCGCTGCGCGTGCAGCCGGTGTCCCTGACGGACGTGGCGATGTACCTCGCGCACATCGCGGTGTCCCGGCCCTTGGGCGGAGCGCGCGAGATCGCCGGCCCCGAACGGTTCGGGCTGGACCGGTTCGTCCGTATCTCCCTCGCGACGGACGCGGACCGCCGGCCTGTCCACACGCACGCCCACAGCCCCTTCCTCGGCGCTCGCCCGCGCACAGTGGACCTCCTGCCGGGCCCCGGCGCCTTCGTCGCGCAGACCAGTTATCGGGAGTGGCTCGCCGGCCGCCCCGCCCCCGAGGTCAGCTCCTGACCCCGCCCACCCCGAACCCACCCTCGCAGGAAGAGAACACGGATGACGACACTGGACATCGAGCTGCTCGGTGCGATGCGCGAACCTGGTCGCCGTACCACTGCCGTCGGACACCTCCCGCCCCGGCGGCGGACGGCCCCCGCGCCGCTTCTCCCTGGAGCTGCACGTCCCGGACGAGCGGCACCGGGAACTGGAGGCCGAACTCCACGCGGCCGCCACGGCCGACGGACCGCACCTGCGCGGGAGCGCGGGGCGCTGGCGCGTCCTGGACGGCTGGAGCAAGGTTTCCACCGGACGCCGCCACGAGATCTGCATCTACCGGTTGGAGGTCCAGGAGGCCGAACCGCCGGTCCCCGCGGCACCGAAGACCGGGGACTGACCCCGTGCCTCAGACGATCTCGTCCACTCTGACCAGTGCGGCGATCTTCCTGGTCGTCACGGTCGACGGCGGCGGCGAACCTACCGTCCGCGACCTCCTGCCGGACCTCGGTCTTCAACGGCAACCCGACGATGCTGGGCATGTCCGTGGGCACGATGTACGCGGCCCAGGGGCAGGCGCAGAGCCTGATGGCGATGCTGGACGACGACGGCCCGGCAGCCGGCCCCACCTTCGAGTACATCGCCCCCCTAAGGACCGCGTCTAGGGCGCGTATCGAGTCGTGATCAAGTGGTGGTCTGAGTGAGGTCTTTGATCCAGATCATCGAGGCGCGCAGGTGGAGGCCGGCGAGGTAGCTTTCCGGGGTTTTGTCGTAGCGGGTGGCGATGCCTCGCCAGGCCTTGAGCTTGTTGATCAGGCGCTCGACGGTGTTCCTCTCCTTGTAGAGGTCGGCGTCGTGACTGGCGGGCCGGCCACCCCTGGAGCCCTTCTTCTTCCGGTTGGCGGCCTGGTCCTTCTTCTCCGGGATCACTGCCTTGATGCCACGTTGCCGCAGGTGGGCGCGGTTGGCGCGTGACGAGTAGGCCTTATCTCCGGCGACTGCGTCCGGGCGGGTGCGGGGGCGGCCGACGGGGCCGCGGACCCGTATCTTCTTCAGCACGGGGATGAACCGTGGGCTGTCGGCGGCCTGTCCCGCGGTCAGGACGAGTGCCAGCGGGCGGCACTTGCGGTCGGCGGCCAGGTGGACCTCGCTGGTCTGCCCGCCCCTGGAGCGTCCCAGGAGGGCGGCCTTCAGCCGGAGTTTTCGGCGGCGCCGGATGCGTCGTCGCTCTTCCCGTGCGGGATCGGTCTCGGCGTCCTGCCCGTTTCGTTCTTCGAGGCTGCCCCCTTTGACCTGGCCTTGTCCTCCTCGGCGGCGGCCTTCTCCAGGGCGGTGAGAACGTCCTCGTCCAGGTGCATCCCGGCAGCGTCGTGGTGAGCGCGTGCGGTGGTGGAGTCGATGCTGACCAGGGACAGGTCCACCTTGTCCCGCTGTGCGGCTTCCGCGATCAGGCCCTCCAGCAGGGCCTGGAAGACGCCGGCGTCACGCCACTGCCGGAAGCGGTTGGAAACGGTCGGCCAGGCGCCGAACTCCTGCGGCATCTCCCGCCACTGCCCGCCGGTCTTGAACCGCCAGATCACGCCCTCGAACTGTTGCCCGCAGCCGCTCGGGGTACGGGCCGTACTCGCCGATCGGCAGGTACGGCCCGATGAACTCCCATTCCACATCCGTCAGTTGCGCGCGTGTCATGCAAGACGATCTACCAGTCCAGACCCGGCCCTGAGGGCGGATCCGACAGATTGATCACGACTCGATACGCGCCCTAGTTCACACGGTCGGCGCTCCGGCGGACACGGCGGAGCGCCCTCAGGCGTCAGAATCCTCGCGCCGTACGAGGACGACGGAACCCGCGATGAGCAGCGCGACGATCACGCCGGTGGCCGGCACGGGGAACGGTGTGACCGTCGAGCACAGGACAGCCAGGGCCGCGGCGGGCGGCAGGACGTTGCCCGCCGTGGACAGCTGAGCGGCCCGCCGGTGCAGCAGCCACACGCAGAGGACGAAGAGGGCGACGGGCACCGTGTACACGGCCGCGGCCTGGACGTCGGTGAGCGCACGACTGCCGGCGGCGTGGGCGACGTTGACCGCGAGCGCCGCGCCCACGGCGGCCGCGGCGGCGAACACCACGTAGTGCCCGTAGCCCCACCACATCGCCGTCCGCTGCGTCCTGAGACGGCGCGGCGCGTCCTGGGCGAAGTACATCCACCACAGCGCAAACACGGTCAGCAGCCCGCCCAGCGCGACGGGCAGGACGGCGCCGAGGTCCTGGTGGGTGTCCAGCGCGGCACCGACTGCGAGACCGGCCGCCATCACGGACTCACCGAGCACGATCAGGGTGAACAGGCCGTAGCGCTCGGCTATGTGCCCCGGATGCCAGGCGGTTCCGTCGGCACGCTCGGCCCAGACCGGCACCGTGAGTTCCAGGGCGGCGAGGACGGCGAACGTGACGGTCCCGCCGTCGGCCGACAGAGCCAGCCGCGCCAGCCAGCCGACCTGGAGGACCAGGATGCCCACGGCGTACCGCGACGCGGAGCGCCGACCGGAACGATCCGTGACTGCGGCCCGCAGCCACTGACTGACCATGGCCAGCCGCATCACCACATACCCCCAGGTGATGACGGTGAAGTCCCCGTGCTCCAGGGCCTCGGCGATCCCCGCGGCCATGACCAGGGCCCCGACGATCTGAACCAACGTCAGAAGCCGGTACGGGACGTCGTCCGTGTCGTACGCCGAGGCGAACCAGGTGAAGTTCATCCACGCCCACCAGATCGCGAAGAACACGAGCGCGTAACCCAGCAGACCGTGCCCCGGACGGCCCGAGACCACCTCGTGCTCGAACGCCGACGACGCCTGCGCGACGGCGACGACGAAACAGAGGTCGAAGAACAACTCCAGCGCGCTGGCGGCACGGTGCTCCTCACCTGCGTGGCGGGCGAGCATCGGCCGGTACCAGGCAGAGAACGTGTTCGTGGACTGACTCATGACATCCTGATCTCTCGGGGAGGGCGGCGGAGGAGCCACCGACGACGCCGGGCCCGTTGCCTACGACCGGGCCCGGCGGGAATCTGTGACAGCGCGGCACTTGCGGCTCGGCCCCGCGCACCGGTGTCCGCTGAGGTGAGGCGACCGCCTGTCACGTGTAGGGCAGCTGTCCGGCCTTCACTGCAGGGAGGTCGCTGCGAGAGGGCGGGGCACACAAGTGACAGCCGCATCGAGCAGTCCTGCCACCGCCTGACCTGCGCCGTCCCGAGAGCGCTCAGTTCCAGCCGTCCCCCAGCCACGAGCCGGTCGATCTCAGACCGCGTTTGAGAGGGCGTTTGACGTAGGCGGATTGCCCTTTATCTCCTAATAGGTCCCTCGCCAGGTAGGGGTCGTCTCGTCCGCTATGCGCTTGGCGAGGTTGTCGATCGAGGCAATGTGGATCATGGCCTCGGAGCTGGCGGGCAGAGTCTCGTAGTCGCGGGCCAGGCGCCGACGGAGCATGATCCATCCCAGACTTCGCTCCATCGGCCAACCACACTGCGCTTATGGATAGTCAAGGCGGTGAGCGGGCAGCGATAATCGGCCGTGAGGGCCTGCAGCGGTTGGCTGCTGT
>NZ_JBEYTS010000025.1:0-112281 GCF_040643155.1 Streptomyces sp. NPDC047453
GTGCCGCCGGGGCCCGCACGGACGCCGTGGGGCCCGCAGCAGTACTGCTGGGGGCCCCTCGGCGTCCGTGTGCACGCCCCCCGCGGGCCCACCGGACCATGTCCACCCCGCCAGGGCCGCGTCCGCCCCTTCAGGGCCGCGGAAAAGCGGCCAGGGTGGCCGGAACCAAACGGTTCCGGCCACCCCGGCGGCACGTTTCTGCTAGGTCTGCCGAGCGGTCAGCTGTCCTCGTGGGACGCCACCGCGCGGCGCGCGTCGGCGTCCAGCACGCCCCAGCTGATCAGCTGTTCGGTGAGGACCGAGGGCGACTGGTCGTAGATGACGGCGAGTGTGCGCAGGTCGTCCTGGCGGATGGAGAGCACCTTGCCGTTGTAGTCACCGCGCTGGGACTGGATCGTCGCCGCGTACCGCTGGAGCGGGCCCGCCTTCTCGGCCGGCACCGTGGCCAGCCGCTCCAGGTCCAGGACCAGCTTCGGCGGGGGCTCGGCGGCGCCGCCCGGGGTCGTGCCCGGCAGCAGTTCCTGCACGGGGACCCCGTAGAAATCCGCCAGCTCGGCGAGGCGCTGCACCGTCACGGCACGGTCGCCGCGCTCGTACGAACCGACCACGACCGCCTTCCAGCGTCCCTGGCTCTTCTCCTCGACACCGTGGAGGGAAAGGCCCTGCTGGGTGCGGATCGCCCGGAGCTTGGCCCCGAGCTGTTTGGCGTATTCGCTGGACATATGGCTCCCCGGACACTGTGTCGACGCGACTGGCTCGGGTGCCACGCCGCGCGGCTGGTAACTCACTGTGAGGTTACGCAGCGTTACTCTGCCGCGTCAAGCCGAATGGTCCGCAGCGCTGCTTCCGTGGTAACCGCGGCCCGTTGCGCCAAGGGGGTGATCGGGGAGGCCTCCGGTACCTGGTAGCGTGTATGGCGCAATTCCGACGTCCTTTAAGGTCCGTCCCGTGAGGCGGAGAAGGAGGTCCGTTTCTTATGGACTCGCACGAAACCGCGCAAGCCTCCGATGCCCGGCCCGTTCTCGAGGGCCCCGACATCGAGCGGGTGCTGACCCGCATCGCCCACGAGATCGTCGAGCGCGCCAAGGGCGCCGACGACGTGGTGCTCCTCGGCATTCCGACCCGGGGCGTCTTCCTCGCCCAGCGGCTCGCCGTCAAACTCGAGCAGATCACCGAGCGCAAGGTCCCCTGCGGCTCGCTCGACATCACCATGTACCGCGACGACCTGCGCATGCAGCCCCCGCGCGCGCTGGCCCGCACCGAGATCCCCGGTGACGGCATCGACGGCCGCCTGGTCGTCCTCGTCGACGACGTGCTCTTCTCCGGCCGCACCATCCGCGCCGCCCTCGACGCCCTGAACGACACCGGGCGCCCGCGCGCGGTGCAGCTCGCCGTCCTCGTCGACCGCGGCCACCGCGAACTGCCGATCCGCGCCGACTACGTCGGCAAGAACCTCCCCACGTCGCTGCGGGAGACGGTCAAGGTCCTGCTCACCGAGGAGGACGGTCGCGACACCGTGCTGCTCGGTGCCAAGCCGGCCGCCCAGGGCGACCAGCCGTAACACGCGCGCGTACGCATCGCCGTACGCCCCGCGCGTGTGCCCTCGCACGCGCCCGTCTGCCCCAATTCTCCCGAATGAACCGCCTTACGGAGCCTGACAGATGCAGCGTCATCTCATCTCGGCCGCCGACCTCACCCGCGACGACGCCGTCCTGATCCTCGACACCGCCGAGGAGATGGCCCGGGTCGCCGACCGGCCGATCAAGAAACTGCCGACCCTGCGCGGCCGCACCGTCGTCAACCTCTTCTTCGAGGACTCCACCCGCACCCGGATCTCCTTCGAGGCCGCGGAGAAGCGGCTGTCCGCGGACGTCATCAACTTCACCGCCAAGGGATCCTCCGTGTCCAAGGGCGAGTCCCTGAAGGACACCGCCCAGACCCTGGAGGCCATGGGCGTCGACGCCGTGGTCATCCGGCACGGCGCCTCCGGGGCCCCGTACCGGCTGGCCAACTCCGGCTGGATCGACGCCGCCGTCATCAACGCCGGCGACGGCACCCACCAGCACCCCACCCAGGCCCTGCTCGACGCCTTCACCCTGCGCCGCCGGCTGGTCGGCAGGGACGCGGGCCTCGGCCAGGACCTGTCCGGCAGGCGCGTCACCCTCGTCGGCGACGTGCTGCACAGCCGGGTGGCCCGGTCCAATGTCGACCTGCTGCACACCCTCGGCGCCGACGTCACCCTGGTCGCCCCGCCGACCCTGCTGCCGGTCGGCGTCGAGTCCTGGCCCTGCGAGGTCTCCTACGACCTCGACGCCACGCTGCCCAAGTCCGACGCGGTGATGATGCTCCGCGTGCAGCGCGAGCGGATGCACGCCGCCTTCTTCCCGACCGAGCGCGAGTACTCGCGGCGCTACGGGCTGGACGGCGAGCGGATGGCGAGGATGCCCGAGCACGCCATAGTGATGCACCCCGGTCCGATGGTCCGCGGCATGGAGATCACCGCCGAGGTCGCCGACTCCGCCCGCTGCACCGCCGTCGAGCAGGTCACCAACGGCGTCTCCATCCGCATGGCCGTGCTGTACCTGCTGCTCGGCGGCATGGAACCCGCCGCCCAAGCCCGCACCACCGAGGAGAAGTAAGAGACATGAGCAAGATCCTGATCCGTGGTGCCAGGGTGCTCGGCGGCGCGCCGCAGGACGTCCTGATCGACGGCGAGGCCGTCGAGGCGGTCGGCACCGGGCTGTCCGCCGAGGGCGCCGAGATCGTCGAGGCCGACGGCAAGGTGCTGCTGCCGGGCCTGGTCGACCTGCACACCCATCTGCGCGAGCCGGGCCGGGAGGACTCCGAGACCGTCCTGACCGGCACCCGCGCGGCCGCCTCCGGCGGCTACACCGCCGTGTTCGCCATGGCCAACACGTTCCCCGTGGCCGACACCGCCGGCGTCGTCGAGCAGGTCTGGCGTCTGGGCCGGGAGCACGGCTACTGCGACGTGCAGCCCATCGGCGCCGTCACGGTCGGCCTGGAGGGCAGGAAGCTCGCCGAACTCGGCGCCATGCACGAGTCGGCCGCCGGGGTCACCGTCTTCTCCGACGACGGCAAGTGCGTCGACGACGCGGTGATCATGCGCCGGGCGCTGGAGTACGTGAAGGCCTTCGGCGGTGTCGTCGCCCAGCACGCCCAGGAGCCGAGGCTGACCGAGGGCGCCCAGATGAACGAGGGCGTCGTCTCCGCCGAACTGGGCCTGGGCGGCTGGCCGGCCGTCGCCGAGGAGTCGGTCATCGCCCGCGACGTCCTGCTCGCCGAGCACGTCGGTTCCCGCGTCCACATCTGCCACCTGTCGACCGCGGGCAGCGTCGAGATCGTCCGCTGGGCCAAGTCCCGCGGCATCCAGGTCACCGCCGAGGTCACCCCGCACCACCTGCTCCTCACCGACGAGCTGGTGCGTACCTACAACCCGGTCTACAAGGTCAACCCGCCGCTGCGCACCGAGCGGGACGTGCACGCCCTGCGCGAGGCGCTCGCCGACGGCACGATCGACATCGTCGCCACCGACCACGCCCCGCACCCGCACGAGGACAAGGACTGCGAGTGGGCCGCGGCCGCCATGGGCATGGTCGGCCTGGAGACCGCCCTGTCGGTGCTCCAGGAGACCATGGTCGACACCGGCCTGCTGGACTGGGCGGGCATCGCGGACCGCATGTCCTTCGCGCCGGCCCGGATCGGGCGGGCCGTCGGCCACGGCCGCCCCGTCTCGGCAGGTGAGCCCGCCAACCTCACGCTGGTCGACACGGCATACCGTGGGCAGGTGGACCCCGCGGGCTTCGCCTCGCGCAGCAGGAACACCCCGTACGAGGGACGTGAGCTGCCGGGCCGTGTCACCCACACGTGGCTCCGGGGCAAGGCCACGCTCGTCGACGGGAAGCTCACGTGACACCTGCACCTCTGCTCGCAGCCGGGCTCGCGACCGAAATCGCCACGGAAGGGAAATCGGCCGAGGTCACCGACTGGGCCGCCCGTATCGGCTGGCTGATCGGCCTCGTCCTGTTCATCGCCCTCGTCTACTGGCTGATGCGCGAGGGCTGGAAGTGGCGCGCCACCCTCCAGGGCGACCTGCCCGAGCTGCCGAGCACACCCGAGGAACCCGGTCCGGCGAAACTGACGATGACCGGCCGCTACCACGGATCCACCACCGCCGGACAGTGGCTGGACCGCATCGTGGCGCGCGGCCTGGGCACCCGCAGCCGGGCCGAGCTGACCCTGACCGGCGCGGGCCTGGACGTGGTGCGCCCCGGAGCGAGCGACTTCTTCGTCCCGGCCGAGCGGCTGCGCGGGGCCCGGCTCGACAAGGGCATCGCCGGCAAGGTGCTCACCGAGGGCGGGCTGCTCGTCGTGACCTGGGAGCACGGCGATCGCCTGATCGACTCCGGGTTCCGCTCCGACCGGGCGGCCGAGCACACCGAATGGGTCGAGGCCCTCAACTCCATGATCGAGAAGAACAGCACGGAAGGCGCCGAACGATGACCACCTCCACCAGGGGAACCTCGAGGGTTCCCGCCGTACTCGTCCTGGAGGACGGCCGGATCTTCCGCGGCCGTGCCTACGGGGCCGTGGGGGAGACGTTCGGCGAGGCCGTGTTCTCCACCGGGATGACCGGCTACCAGGAGACGCTCACCGACCCGTCGTACCACCGCCAGGTCGTCGTCATGACCGCCCCGCACGTCGGCAACACCGGCGTCAACGACCAGGACCCCGAGTCGAAGCGGATCTGGGTCTCCGGCTACGTCGTGCGCGACCCCGCGCGCCGGCCCTCCAACTGGCGTGCCCAGCGCACCCTGGACGAGGAGCTCGCCGCCCAGGGCGTCGTCGGCATCAGCGGCATCGACACCCGCGCCCTCACCCGTCACCTGCGCGAGCGCGGCGCCATGCGCGTCGGCGTCTTCAGCGGCCCGGCCCTCCAGGACGACGCCGCGCTGCTGGCCCGGGTCCTCGAGTCGCCCCGGATGGAGGGCGCGGACCTGTCCGCCGAGGTGGCCACCGAGGAGGCGTACGTGGTCCCCGCGATCGGTGACAAGAAGTTCACCGTCGCCGCAGTCGACCTCGGCATCAAGGGCATGACCCCGCACCGCATGGCCGAACGCGGCATCGAGGTGCACGTGCTGCCCGCCACCGCCACCGTCGAGGACGTGTACGCGGTCGAGCCCGACGGCGTGTTCTTCTCCAACGGCCCCGGCGACCCGGCCACCGCCGACCACGCCGTCTCCGTCATGCAAGGCGTCCTGGAGCGCGGCACGCCGCTGTTCGGCATCTGCTTCGGCAACCAGATCCTCGGCCGCGCGCTGGGCTTCGGCACCTACAAGCTGAAGTACGGCCACCGCGGCATCAACCAGCCGGTGCAGGACCGTACGACCGGCAAGGTCGAGGTCACCGCGCACAACCACGGCTTCGCCGTCGACGCCCCCACCGACGGGGTCTCCGACACCCCCTTCGGCCGTGTCGAGGTCTCCCACGTCTGCCTCAATGACAACGTGGTGGAAGGCCTCCAGCTGCTCGACAAGCCGGCCTTCAGCGTCCAGTACCACCCCGAAGCGGCCGCGGGACCCCACGACGCCGCCTACCTGTTCGACCGCTTCGTCTCCCTGATGGAGGGCCAGCGTGCCTAAGCGCACCGATATCCAGTCCGTCCTGGTCATCGGCTCCGGCCCGATCGTCATCGGCCAGGCCGCCGAGTTCGACTACTCCGGCACCCAGGCGTGCCGCGTCCTGAAGGCCGAGGGCCTCAGGGTCGTCCTCGTCAACTCCAACCCCGCGACGATCATGACCGATCCGGAGATCGCCGACGCCACCTACGTCGAGCCGATCACCCCGGAATTCGTCGAGAAGATCATCGCCAAGGAGCGCCCCGACGCCCTCCTGCCCACCCTGGGTGGCCAGACCGCGCTCAACACCGCCATCTCGCTGCACCAGAACGGCGTCCTGGAGAAGTTCGGCGTCGAGCTGATCGGCGCCAACGTCGAGGCCATCCACAAGGGCGAGGACCGCGACCAGTTCAAGGAGGTCGTGGAGGCCGTCCGGCGCAAGACCGGGCACGGCGAGTCCGCCCGCTCCGTGATCTGCCACACCATGGACGAGGTCCTGGCCGGCGTCGACGAGCTCGGCGGCTACCCGGTCGTGGTCCGCCCCTCCTTCACCATGGGCGGCGCCGGCTCCGGCTTCGCGCACGACGAGGAGGAACTGCGCCGCATCGCCGGACAGGGCCTGACTCTCTCGCCGACCACCGAGGTGCTCCTGGAGGAGTCCATCCTCGGCTGGAAGGAGTACGAGCTGGAGCTGATGCGCGACAAGCACGACAACGTCGTGGTCGTCTGCTCCATCGAGAACTTCGACCCGATGGGCGTGCACACCGGCGACTCCATCACCGTCGCCCCGGCGATGACGCTCACGGACCGCGAGTACCAGATCCTGCGGGACATCGGCATCGCCGTCATCCGCGAGGTCGGCGTCGACACCGGCGGCTGCAACATCCAGTTCGCGGTGAACCCCGAGGACGGCCGGGTCATCGTCATCGAGATGAACCCGCGCGTGTCGCGCTCCTCCGCGCTCGCCTCCAAGGCGACCGGCTTCCCCATCGCCAAGATCGCCGCCAAGCTCGCCGTCGGCTACACCCTCGACGAGATCCCCAACGACATCACGCGGGAGACCCCGGCCTCCTTCGAGCCGACCCTCGACTACGTGGTCGTCAAGGCGCCCCGGTTCGCCTTCGAGAAGTTCCCGCAGGCCGACTCCACTCTGACCACCACCATGAAGTCGGTCGGCGAGGCCATGGCCATCGGCCGCAACTTCACCGAGGCCCTCCAGAAGGCCCTGCGCTCGCTGGAGAAGAAGGGCAGCCGGTTCACGTTCGTAGGCGACCCCGGCGACCGGCACGAACGGCTGCGCGAGGCCGTCCGCCCGACCGACGGCCGGATCAACGCGGTGATGCAGGCCATCCGCGCGGGCGCCACGGCCGAGGAGGTCTTCGACGCCACGAAGATCGACCCGTGGTTCGTCGACCAGCTGTTCCTGATCAAGGAGATCGCCGACGAGCTGGCCGACGCGCCCGAGCTCACCGCCGAACTCCTCGCCGAGGCCAAGCGGCACGGCTTCTCCGACCAGCAGATCGGCGAGATCCGGGGCCTGCGCGAGGACGTGGTCCGCGAGGTACGGCACGCGCTCGGCATCCGCCCGGTCTACAAGACGGTCGACACCTGCGCCGCCGAGTTCGCCGCGCGGACGCCGTACTTCTACTCCTCCTACGACGAGGAGAACGAGGTCGCCCCGCGCGAGAGGCCCGCGGTGATCATCCTGGGCTCCGGCCCCAACCGCATCGGCCAGGGCATCGAGTTCGACTACTCCTGCGTGCACGCCTCCTTCGCGCTGCACGACGCCGGGTACGAGACCGTGATGGTCAACTGCAACCCGGAGACCGTCTCCACCGACTACGACACCTCCGACCGGCTGTACTTCGAGCCGCTGACCCTGGAGGACGTCCTGGAGATCGTCCACGCGGAGCGGCAGGCCGGCCCCATCGCCGGTGTCGTCGTCCAGCTCGGCGGCCAGACCCCGCTGGGCCTGGCACAGGCCCTGAAGGACAACGGCGTGCCGATCGTCGGCACCCCGCCCGAGGCGATCCACGCGGCCGAGGACCGGGGCGCCTTCGGCCAGGTGCTGGCCGAGGCGGGCCTGCCGGCCCCCAAGCACGGCACCGCGACCACCTTCGCCCAGGCCAAGACCATCGCCGACGAGATCGGCTACCCGGTCCTGGTCCGCCCGTCCTACGTCCTGGGCGGCCGCGGCATGGAGATCGTGTACGACGAGGCGCGCCTGGAGGCGTACATCGCCGAGTCGACCGAGATCAGCCCCTCCCGCCCGGTGCTCGTCGACCGGTTCCTGGACGACGCCATAGAGATCGACGTCGACGCCCTCTACGACGGCGAGGAGCTGTACCTGGGCGGCGTCATGGAGCACATCGAGGAGGCCGGCATCCACTCCGGCGACTCGGCGTGCGCGCTGCCGCCGATCACGCTCGGCGGGTTCGACATCAAGCGGCTGCGGGCCTCCACCGAGGCCATCGCGCGCGGTGTCGGGGTGCGCGGCCTGATCAACATCCAGTTCGCGCTGTCCGGCGACATCCTCTACGTCCTCGAGGCCAACCCGCGCGCCTCCCGTACGGTCCCCTTCACCTCCAAGGCGACCGCCGTGCCGCTCGCCAAGGCCGCCGCCCGGATCTCGCTGGGCGCGACCATCGCCGAACTGCGCGAGGAGGGGCTGCTGCCGAAGAACGGCGACGGCGGCACGCTGCCGCTGGACGCGCCGATCTCCGTCAAGGAGGCCGTGCTGCCCTGGAGCCGCTTCCGGGACACCTCCGGACGCGGTGTGGACACCGTCCTCGGCCCCGAGATGCGCTCCACCGGCGAGGTCATGGGCATCGACTCCGTCTTCGGCACCGCGTACGCCAAGTCGCAGTCGGCGGCCTACGGTCCGCTGCCGACCAAGGGCCGCGCCTTCATCTCGGTCGCCAACCGGGACAAGCGGTCGATGATCTTCCCGGCCCGTGAGCTGGTCGCCCACGGCTTCGAGCTGCTCGCCACCTCCGGCACGGCCGAGGTGCTCAAGCGCAACGGCATCAACGCCACGGTCGTGCGCAAGCAGTCCCAGGGCGCCGGGCCGAACGGCGAGCGGACCATCGTCCAGCTGATCCACGACGGCGAGGTCGACCTCATCGTCAACACCCCGTACGGCACCGGTGGCCGCCTGGACGGCTACGAGATCCGTACCGCGGCCGTGGCGCGCTCCGTGCCGTGCCTGACGACGGTCCAGGCGCTGGCCGCGGCGGTCCAGGGCATCGACGCCCTCCACCGCGGCGAGGTGGGTGTCCGCTCCCTCCAGGAACACGCGGGATTCCTGACCGCGACCCGCGACTAGCGGACCCGAGGGGGACACCGGAAACGGTGTCCCCCTTCGCACGAGGACCCATGGGGACCCATGAGGCCCCGAGGACACCCGAGGACTCAGTGATGTACAAGCTCTTCTTCCGTCTGTTCTTCCAGCGGATGGACCCGGAACAGGCACACCACCTGGCCTTCCGCTGGATCCGCCTCGCCGCCCGCGTCCCGGTGCTGCGCACCTTCGCCGCCGCCGTGCTCGCCCCCCGCCACAAGGAGCTGCGCACCGAGGCCCTCGGGCTGCGGATGCACGGCCCCTTCGGGCTCGCCGCCGGCTTCGACAAGAACGCCGTGGCGATCGACGGGATGTCGATGCTCGGCTTCGACCACGTCGAGATCGGCACGGTCACGGGGGAGCCGCAGCCCGGCAACCCCAGGAAGCGGCTGTTCCGGCTGGTCGCGGACCGCGCGCTGATCAACCGCATGGGCTTCAACAACGAGGGCTCGCTCGCCGTCGCCGCGCGCCTGGCCTCGCGCACGCCCGTGTTCAGGACCGTCGTGGGCGTCAACATCGGCAAGACCAAGGTCGTCCCGGAGGAGGAGGCCGTCGGCGACTACGTGAAGTCCGCCGAGCGGCTGGCCCCGTACGCCGACTACCTGGTCGTCAACGTCTCGTCACCGAACACACCCGGACTGCGCGACCTCCAGGCCACCGAGGCGCTGCGCCCGCTCCTTGCCGCCGTGCGCGAGGCCGCCGACCGGGTCGTGCCGGGGCGCCGGGTGCCGCTGCTGGTGAAGATCGCGCCGGACCTCGCCGACGAGGACGTCGACGCCGTCGCCGACCTCGCCGTGGAACTGGGCCTGGACGGGATCATCGCCACCAACACCACCATCGCGCGCGAGGGACTCGGGCTGACGTCCGCGTCCTCGCTGGTGAAGGAGACCGGCGGGCTCTCGGGCGCGCCGCTCAAGGCGCGCTCCCTGGAGGTGCTGCGCCGCCTCTACGCGCGCGTGGGCGACCGCATCACCCTGGTCGGTGTCGGCGGCATCGAGGACGCCGAGGACGCCTGGCGGCGCATCCTGGCCGGCGCCACCCTGGTCCAGGGCTACAGCGCCTTCGTCTACCAGGGGCCGTTCTGGAGCCGCGCGATCCACAAGGGGCTCGCCGCACGCCTGCGGACCAGCCCGTACGCCACCCTCGCCGACGCGGTCGGCGCCGACGTAAGGAAGGCAGGGGAGACGGCATGAGCCCGACGGAACCCTTCGGCACGCGTCTGCGTCGCGCCATGGACGAGCGCGGCCCGCTGTGCGTCGGCATCGACCCGCACGCCTCGCTGCTCGCCGAGTGGGGCCTGAACGACGACGTGGCCGGTCTGGAGCGGTTCAGCCGCACCGTGGTGGAGGCGCTGGCCGACCGGGTGGCCGCCCTGAAGCCGCAGAGCGCCTTCTACGAGCGTTTCGGCTCGCGCGGCCTCGCCGTCCTGGAGAAGTCGGTCGAGGAGGCCCGGGCGGCCGGGGCGCTGGTCGTCATGGACGCCAAGCGCGGCGACATCGGCTCGACCATGGCCGCCTACGCCGAGTCGTTCCTGCGCAAGGACGCCCCGCTGTTCTCGGACGCGCTCACCGTCTCGCCGTACCTCGGCTACGGGTCGCTGAGGCCCGCGGTCGACCTGGCGCGGGAGAGCGGCGCGGGCCTGTTCGTGCTGGCCCTGACCTCCAACCCGGAGGGCGCCGAGGTCCAGCACGCCGTGCGGCCCGACGGACGCTCCGTCGCCGCGACCGTGCTCGCGCACCTCGCCGAGGAGAACGCGGGGCAGGCCCCGCTCGGCTCCTTCGGCGCGGTGGTGGGGGCCACGCTGGGCGACCTGTCGTCGTACGACCTGGACATGGGCGGGCCGCTGCTCGCGCCGGGGATCGGCGCGCAGGGAGCGACGCCGGCCGACCTTCCGCGGGTGTTCGGCTCCGCGGTGCGCAACGTGGTCCCGAGCGTCAGCCGGGGTGTTCTGCGTCACGGTCCCGAGGTGGGGGCGCTGCGCGGCGCCGCGGAGCGCTTCGCGGAGGAGATCAGGAGTGCGGTGACCGGCGGCTGAGTCACCGGGCGGGCGGCCCGGGGCCCGCCTGAGCCTGGATACATCCTCAAATCCAGGGCATTATGTCCTAAATGCCCGACCTGACGGAGGCTGACCAGGACTTTTCCGCTGTTCTCGCTGACTCTGGCGGACGGGACCGCTAGTCTCCGTCGAGTGGGGGCGCCTCCCACGCCCTCCAGGTAGGGGAGAACGGGCAAGTGTGTTGCTCGTAGCTCCCCAGGTGTGGGGCGACTAGGTTCCTCACCGGTCCGTATCCGACAGTTCGACATCCGAGGTGACGTAGGCGTGGCTCTTCCGCCCCTAACCCCTGAACAGCGCGCAGCCGCGCTCGAAAAGGCCGCCGCGGCTCGCCGGGAGCGGGCCGAGGTCAAGAATCGACTCAAGCACTCCGGCGCCTCCCTGCACGAGGTCATCAAGCAGGGCCAGGAGAACGACGTCATCGGCAAGATGAAGGTCTCCGCCCTTCTTGAGTCCCTGCCGGGCGTGGGCAAGGTCCGCGCCAAGCAGATCATGGAGCGGCTCGGCATCTCCGAGAGCCGTCGCGTGCGCGGCCTCGGGTCCAACCAGATCGCCTCCCTGGAGCGCGAGTTCGGCAGCACCGGCTCCTGAATCCGGGGGCTTGGGGCCGACGTCCCGGGCATCGTGCCATTGCTGGAATAATCGGCGCATGGCTGTAACACCCCGGGGCGCGACCCCCGTACCCCCGGACGCACGTCCGCGGCTGACCGTGCTCTCCGGCCCCTCAGGGGTCGGCAAGAGCACGGTCGTCGCCCATATGCGCAAGGAACACCCCGAGGTCTGGCTGTCGGTGTCCGCGACGACCCGCAAGCCCCGCCCCGGTGAGCAGCACGGCGTCCACTACTTCTTCGTCACCGACGAGGAGATGGACAAGATGATCGCCAACGGCGAACTGCTGGAGTGGGCCGAGTTCGCGGGCAACCGCTACGGCACGCCGCGCGCCGCCGTGCTGGAGCACCTGGAGTCGGGTGTGCCGGTGCTGCTGGAGATCGACCTCCAGGGCGCCCGGCAGGTCCGCGAGTCCATGCCCGAGGGGCGGCTGGTGTTCCTGGCTCCTCCCTCCTGGGAGGAGCTCGTGCGCAGGCTCACCGGGCGGGGGACCGAGCCGCCCGAGGTCATCGAACGGCGGCTGGAGGCGGCGAAGGTCGAACTCGCGGCCGAGCCGGAGTTCGACGAGACCCTGGTCAACACCTCCGTCAAGGACGTGGCTCGCGAGCTGCTAGCCTTGATGGACGTTGTGTGATCGTGACAGTGACCGTGACGGTCGCACCGACTGATTCTTTCCCATCCATCGGAAGGTAGAGCGTGTCCTCTTCCATCTCCGCGCCCGAGGGCATCATCAACCCGCCGATCGACGAGCTCCTCGAGGCCACCGACTCGAAGTACAGCCTCGTGATCTACGCGGCCAAGCGGGCCCGCCAGATCAACGCGTACTACTCGCAGCTCGGCGAGGGCCTCCTCGAGTACGTCGGTCCGCTCGTCGACACCCACGTCCACGAGAAGCCGCTCTCCATCGCCCTGCGCGAGATCAACGCGGGTCTGCTGACGTCCGAGGCCATCGAGGGCCCGGGTCAGTAATTTCTGCGGTTCTTCATATCTGCAGATCGCAGGAGGTTTTTCCACAGGCCCGGCAGCGCGACTGCCGGGCCTGTGGTGTGCTCGGGGGGTGCGGGAGGCGATCCCGCGATGATGCAGCATGGACGCGTACGCCGACGAGCCGCGGCGTGCCTGTTGTCGAGTGCGGGGAGGCCCGGTGAGCAAGCCCAAGGTCGTTCTGGGGGTCGGTGGCGGCATCGCCGCCTACAAGGCGTGCGAGCTGCTGCGCAGGCTGACCGAGTCGGGTCACGACGTGCGTGTGGTGCCGACCGCCTCCGCGCTGCACTTCGTCGGCGCCGCGACCTGGTCCGCCCTGTCCGGCCACCCCGTCTCCACCGAGGTCTGGGACGACGTCCACGAGGTCCCGCACGTCCGCATCGGGCAGCAGGCCGACCTGGTGGTCGTCGCCCCTGCCACCGCCGACATGCTCGCCAGGGCCGCCCACGGCCTTGCCGACGACCTGCTGACCAACACCCTGCTCACCGCCCGCTGCCCGGTGGTCTTCGCCCCCGCGATGCACACCGAGATGTGGGAGCACCCGGCCACCCAGGACAACGTGGCGAGGCTGCGCCGCCGCGGCGCCGTCGTCATCGAACCGGCGGTCGGCCGGCTGACCGGCGTCGACACCGGAAAGGGCCGGCTGCCCGACCCGGCGGAGATCTTCGAGGTCTGCCGCCGAGTGCTCGCCCGGGGCGCGACCGAGCCCGACCTCGCCGGGCGGCACGTCGTCGTCAGCGCCGGCGGCACCCGCGAGCCCCTCGACCCCGTCCGCTTCCTCGGCAACCGCTCCTCCGGCAAGCAGGGCTACGCCCTCGCGCGGACGGCGGCGGCCCGCGGGGCCCGGGTCACGCTCGTCGCCGCCAACACCGCCCTGCCGGACCCGGCGGGCGTGGACCTGGTCCGGGTCGGCACGGCCGTGCAGTTGCGGGAGGCGGTGCTGAAGGCCGCCGCGGACGCCGACGCGGTGGTCATGGCCGCAGCGGTCGCCGACTTCCGTCCCGTGACCTACGCGGCCGGCAAGATCAAGAAGAAGGACGGCGAGGACCCCGCGCCCATCGCGCTGGTACGCAATCCGGACATCCTCGCGGAGATATCAGCCGAACGGGCGCGGCCCGGACAGGTGATCGTGGGCTTCGCCGCCGAGACCGACGATGTCCTCGCCAACGGGCGCAAGAAGCTCGCGCGCAAGGGCTGCGACCTGCTCGTGGTCAACGAGGTGGGGGAGCGCAGGACCTTCGGCGCGGAGGAGAACGAGGCCGTGGTGCTGGCCGCCGACGGCGGCGAGACCCCCGTGCCGCACGGTCCGAAGGAGGCGCTGGCCGACACCGTGTGGGACCTGGTGGCCGCCCGGCTGGGCTGAGCGCCCCCTGCCCTCGCCCGGCCCCCTAAACGCCGAAGCCCGGCGCGTGGCGACTCTGGTCAAGGTCGCCGGGCTTGGGCAGAATGCCCGTGCCGCAGGTCACAGCGCTCCCGAGAGGCGAGACAGGTGGGCCGGTGGCCGAGCGCGACCGATAAACTGTTCTCGGACGACGCCGGGCGCAGCCCCGTGCCCGTCCGCCAATGATCAGCCAGCAGCCGCTGCAACCCCAGGGAGCGTTGTGTCCCGTCGCCTCTTCACCTCGGAGTCCGTGACCGAGGGTCACCCCGACAAGATCGCTGACCAGATCAGCGACACCATTCTCGACGCGCTTCTGCGCGAGGACCCGACCTCCCGGGTCGCCGTGGAGACACTGATCACCACCGGCCTGGTGCACGTGGCCGGCGAGGTCACGACCAAGACCTACGCGGACATCGCGACCCTGGTCCGAGACAAGATCCTCGAGATCGGCTACGACTCCTCCAAGAAGGGCTTCGACGGCGCCTCCTGCGGCGTGTCCGTCTCGATCGGCGCGCAATCCCCGGACATCGCCCAGGGCGTGGACACGGCGTACGAGTCGCGGGTCGAGGGCGACGACTTCGACGAGCTGGACCGGCAGGGCGCGGGCGACCAGGGCCTGATGTTCGGCTACGCCTCCGACGAGACCCCGACGCTGATGCCGCTGCCGATCTTCCTGGCGCACCGGCTGTCCAAGCGCCTGTCGGACGTGCGCAAGAACGGCACGATCCCCTACCTGCGCCCGGACGGCAAGACCCAGGTCACCATCGAGTACGACGGCGACAAGGCGGTCCGCCTGGACACCGTGGTCGTCTCCTCGCAGCACGCCTCCGACATCGACCTGGAATCGCTGCTGGCGCCCGACATCCGCGAGTTCGTCGTCGAGCCGGAGCTGAAGGCGCTGCTGGACGACGGCATCAAGCTGGACACCGAGGGCTACCGGCTGCTGGTCAACCCCACCGGCCGGTTCGAGATCGGCGGCCCGATGGGCGACGCCGGACTGACCGGTCGCAAGATCATCATCGACACCTACGGCGGCATGGCCCGCCACGGCGGTGGCGCCTTCTCCGGCAAGGACCCGTCCAAGGTGGACCGCTCGGCCGCGTACGCGATGCGCTGGGTCGCCAAGAACGTGGTGGCGGCGGGCCTGGCCTCCCGCTGCGAGGTCCAGGTCGCCTACGCGATCGGCAAGGCCGAGCCGGTGGGTCTGTTCGTGGAGACGTTCGGCACCCACAAGGTGGAGCCCGAGAAGATCGAGAAGGCGATCGACCAGGTCTTCGACCTGCGTCCGGCCGCCATCATCCGCGACCTCGACCTGCTCCGCCCGATCTACGCCCAGACCGCCGCCTACGGCCACTTCGGCCGCGAGCTGTCCGACTTCACCTGGGAGCGCACCGACCGCGTGGACGCGCTGCGCGAGGCGGCGGGGCTGTAGGACCGGGGCCGCAGGACCCCGTCCGCCGCGAGACGTGAGCGAGGCCCGGACCCCAGGAGGGTCCGGGCCTCGCTCGCCGTCGGTTGTCGGTCCCGTTTGGTAAGAATGCAAGCGTGAGCAGCGAGAACGGGACGGGGGACGGCGGGGCCGAGGGGGCGCCGCCGGAACAGCTTGCGCTCATCCGGGAGAGCGTGCGCAAGGCGAAGGAGCCGCGGGCCAAGCCGCGCACCTGGCGCGGTGCCGCGCTCGCCGGGGAACTGCCCGTGGCGCGCGTACTGGTCGACAAGGGCGCACTGCACCTCGACCGTTACTTCGACTACGCCGTGCCCGCCGAACTGGACGCCGACGCGCGGCCCGGAGTGCGGGTGCGCGTGCGGTTCGGAGCCGGACGGCACCGGGTGCGCGAGGGACGGCGCGAGGGCGGCGGGCTCATCGACGGGTACCTGATAGAGCGCCGGGCCGAGTCCGACTACGCGGGACCGCTCGCCGCGCTCGCCCAGGTCGTGTCGCCCGAGCCTGTGCTCAGCGAGGAACTGCTCGGCCTGGCACGGGCCGTCGCCGACCGGTACGCGGGCAGCGTCGCCGACGTACTCCAACTCGCCGTGCCGCCGCGCAGGGCACGCGCCGAGGAACGGCCCTCGCCCGCACCCCTGCCGCCGCCGCCCGCACCCGACGCGGGCTCCTGGGCCCGCTACGAGCGGGGGGCCGCGTTCGTGCAGGCCCTGGCCGCGGGTGGCTCGCCGCGTGCCGTGTGGAACGCGCTGCCGGGGCCCGAGTGGAGCGAGGAACTGGCCCGCGCCGTCGCCGCCGCGCTCGCCTCGGGACGCGGTGCGCTCGTCGTCGTTCCGGACGGGCGGGCCGCCGCCCGGGTGGACGTCGCGCTGACGGCCCTCCTCGGCGAGGGACGGCACGCGCTGCTCACCGCCGACGCCGGGCCCGAGAAGCGGTACCGGCAGTGGCTCGCCGTGCGCCGGGGCTCCGTACGGGCCGTCGTCGGCACCCGGGCCGCCATGTTCGCGCCGGTGCGGGATCTCGGGCTGGTCGCGCTGTGGGACGACGGGGACGACAGCCACAGCGAGCAGCACGCGCCGCAGCCACACGCCCGCGAGGTGCTGCTGCTGCGCGCCGCGCAGGACAAGTGCGGTTTCCTGCTGGGCGGTTGGAGCTGCACGGTGGAGGCGGCACAGCTCGTCGAGAGCGGCTGGGCCCGGCCGCTCGTCGCCGCGAGGGAGCAGGTGCGGCGGGCGGCTCCGCTCGTGCGCACGGTGGGCGACGCCGAACTCGCCCGGGACGAGGCCGCGCGGGCGGCCCGGCTGCCCTCGCTGGCCTGGCAGGCGGCCAGGGAGGGACTGCGGCACGGGCCCGTGCTGGTACAGGTGCCCCGCCGGGGCTACGTACCGCGGATGGCCTGCGCGCAGTGCCGAGCGCCCGCGCGGTGCCGGCACTGCTCGGGACCCCTCCAGGGGCAGGACGCGGGGGCGCTCGCCTGTGGCTGGTGCGGGCGGGAGGAGTCCGCCTGGCACTGCCCGGAGTGCGGCTCGTTCCGGCTGCGGGCCCAGGTCGTCGGGGCCCGGCGGACCGCCGAGGAACTGGGCCGGGCGTTCCCGTCCGTACCCGTGCGGACCTCGGGACGCGAGCACGTGCTGGACACGGTGCCGGGGACACCCGCGCTGGTGGTGAGCACCCCGGGCGCGGAGCCGGTCGCCGAGGGCGGATACGCGGCGGCCCTGCTCCTGGACGGCTGGGCCATGCTCGGGCGCCCCGATCTGCGCGCCGGCGAGGACGCGCTGCGGCGCTGGATCGCCGCGGCCGCGCTCGTCCGGCCGCAGCCGGCGGGCGGCACCGTGGTCGTCGTCGCCGAGCCGACCCTGCGGCCCGTGCAGGCGCTGGTGCGCTGGGACCCCGTCGGTCACGCCCTGCGGGAGTTGTCCGAACGCGCCGAACTCGGGTTCCCGCCGGTGTCCCGGATGGCGGCCGTGTCGGGTCCGGAGGAGGCGGTCTCGGACTTCCTCCCCACCGTCGAACTGCCGCGGGAGGCGGAGGTGTTGGGCCCTGTCCCGTTGCCGGTCACGCCTCCGGGCCGCCCCCGCCGCTCCGGTGCGCCTCCGCCCGGCGAGCACTGGACCCGGGCCCTGATCCGCGTCCCGCCCGGCAGCGGGGCCGCACTGGCCTCCGCCCTCAAGTCCGCCCAGGCGGCCCGTATGGCCCGCGGAAACCACGACCCGGTGTGGGTACGCGTCGACCCACCGGACATCGGCTGACTCGGCGACGCCCGCGTGGTGAGGGGCTGCGAACTCCGACCGCCTGTACTGCCGTTCTGCCGCAGGTGCGCGTCCCGGCCGGGCCGCGGGCGCAGAGGTCCGAGTCTCTGTGCGGCGCGGGCGAGTTGGTGCCCCGAGGTGGACGGATCGCCGGTCGGATCGGGCGGTTGGGGCTGTGGGGGCCGGTGTGCCTGGAGGTGCGCCCGAGGGCTTGGCGCGGCGGCGGAGGCCGTTTCACGTCGTACCGGCACGGGCCTCGCCGAGGTGCGCGGCGGCTGTCGGGCCGGGGCGGGTGAGCGGGCCGCATGGTGTCCGGCTGCGCCCGGGACCGCGTGAGAGGGGGGCCGACGGGGCGTCGTCGATGCCCGGTCGGCGGGGGTGTCAGAACCCTCCCGGATGCCCGCCGGGAGGGGACACGGGAAGGGGTCGTCAGCCGTTGCGGGGGCTGGGGAAGGCGGTGGGGCGGGGCTCGTCGCGCAGGACCGGGCTGCCGGACATCGGCTGGGTCGGCATGGAGCGGGCCGCGGGGACCGTGGCGATGCCGGTGCCGACATTGACCGTACGGCTGCCCGTCGGCTCCGGGGTCCGCTCGGTCTCGGTGGCCGCCTGGGCCGCCGCACGGCGGGCGCCGTAACGCCGGTGGACCGCCTGCTTGGTGACGCCGAGGGCCGAGCCGACGGCGTCCCACGAGAAGCCGAGCGAGCGGTCGAAGTCCACGGCGGCCGTGACCAGGGTCTCGACGCTGTCCCGCAGCTCCTGCGCGAGGCGGACGGTCGGGGCGGGGGCGCGTCCGTAGACGACGAAGCCCGTGGAGGGGCCGGAGCGGCGTGGGCGGTAGACGTTGCCCAGCTGGGCGGTGAGCGTGCGCAGCGCGTCCACCTGCCGGCGGACCCGCTCGATGTCCCGCACCAGCAAGTGCAGGCTCGCCCGGGCCTGGGCGTCGTGGGTTGCGTGGTCGGCCATGAACAAGCCTCTCGAACCGGCGTTGAAAGGAATCGGGCCGAGCAGGCGGCCCGCTGGGGTCAACTCTTCCTTGACCAACGCGCTTGCCCTCCACGGGTCACGGTATGGGGGCGTAGGGAAACATTCGTACGCCCCCGGCGCGCCGGACGTGCGCTGCACGGGCGGCCGACGGCCCTCCCTCGTCATCTGCCGCCCGGCCCCGTCACCTGCTGCCCGGCTCCGTGGTCGCCCGTTCGACCTGCCGTCCGCTGCCTGGTCCGGTCATCTGCGGCTCGGCTCTGCGGTCCGCCGCCTGCCGCCTGGTCCTGTTGTCTACGGCTCGGCTCTGCGGTCCGCCCCTGGACTGTCGTCCGCTGCCCGGCCCGGTCGTCCGCTGCCCGCTCCGTGGGCCGCCGCCCGCCGCCCGCCGCCCGTCGCCTGGCCCCGCGGCCCGCCACCCGCCCCGGTCATCTGCCGCCTGGGCCGCCGCCCGCCGCCCGCCGCCCGTCGCCTGGCCCCGCGGCCCGCCACCCGCCCCGGTCATCTGCCGCCTGGTCCGCCGCCCGCCGCCCCGCCCGTCAGCCGCGGGCTTCCGTCCGTGGTCATAGACTGGTGCGCTGCCCGCCGTCCAATCCGCCCGAGAGGCCCAAGCCACCCCATGAAGCTCGTCTTCGCCGGTACCCCCGAGGTCGCCGTTCCCGCTCTGGACGCCCTGCTCGCCTCCGGGCGGCACGAGGTGGCCGCCGTCGTCACCCGGCCCGACGCGCCGGCGGGGCGCGGGCGCAGGCTGGTCGCGAGCCCGGTCGCCGAGCGGGCGGAGGAAGCCGGGATCGAGGTGCTCAAGCCCCTCAAGCCGCGGGACCCGGAGTTCCTGGAACGGCTGAAGGAGATCGCCCCGGACTGCTGCCCGGTCGTCGCCTACGGTGCCCTGCTGCCCAGGGCGGCCCTCGACATCCCCGCCCGCGGCTGGGTCAACCTGCACTTCTCCCTGCTGCCCGCCTGGCGCGGCGCCGCCCCCGCGCAGCACGCCCTCATGGCCGGGGACGAGATCACCGGCGCGTCCACCTTCCTCATCGAGGAAGGACTCGACTCCGGCCCGGTCTACGGCACCGTCACCGAGCGGATCCGGCCCACCGACACCAGCGGCGACCTGCTCACCCGGCTCGCCCTCGCCGGGGCCGGACTGCTCGCCGCGACGATGGACGGCATCGAGGACGGCACCCTCGAGGCCGTGCCGCAGCCGGCCGAGGGCGTCACCCTCGCCCCCAAGATCACCGTCGAGGACGCCCGGGTCGACTGGACGGCGCCCGCCCTGCGCGTGGACCGCGTGGTACGCGGCTGCACACCGGCGCCCGGCGCCTGGACCACGTTCCGCGGCGAGCGGCTCAAGCTGATCCAGGCCGCCCCGGCGCCGCAGCGCACCGACCTCGCCCCGGGCGCGCTCGCCGTCGGCAAGAACGACGTCCACGTCGGCACCGGTTCGTACGCCGTCGAGCTGCTGTGGGTGCAGGCGCAGGGCAAGAAGCCGATGCGGGCGGCGGACTGGGCGCGCGGGGTGCGCATCGCCGAGGGCGAGACGCTCGGCGGCTGACCGGGCGGCCCGAACCGGGACGTAGGCTGGGTGCACCGCGTGTCCGAGCGCGGCGCACCCAGACAACCGGAGCACCTTTTCCGTGAGCGACACCCGTCGGCCCCGCAGGCCCGCCAAGCCCTACCGCCGACCCCAGAAGGACCCCGTCCGCATCCTCGCCTTCGAGGCGCTGCGCGCCGTGGACGAGCGGGACGCCTACGCCAACCTGGTCCTGCCCCCGCTGCTGCGCAAGGCACGCGAGAAGGGCGACTTCGACGGCCGGGACGCCGCGCTGGCCACCGAGCTGGTGTACGGCACGCTGCGCCGCCAGGGAACGTACGACGCGATCATCGCGGACTGCGTCGACCGCCCGCTCCGGGAGGTCGACCCGCCCGTCCTGGACGTGCTGTCCCTCGGCGCCCACCAGCTCCTCGGGACGCGCATCCCGAGTCACGCCGCCGTGTCCGCCACCGTCGAGCTCGCCCGGGTCGTCCTCGGCGACGGGCGGGCGAAGTTCGTCAACGCCGTGCTGCGCAAGGTCGCGCAGCACGACCTCGACGGATGGTTGGAGAAGGTCGCCCCGCCCTACGACGAGGACCCCGAGGACCACCTCGCCGTCGTCCACTCCCACCCCCGCTGGGTCGTCTCCGCCCTGTGGGACTCCCTCGGCGGCGGACGCGCCGGGATCGAGGACCTGCTGGAGGCCGACAACGAGCGGCCGGAGGTGACCCTGGTCGCCCGGCCGGGACGGGCCGGCACCGAGGAGTTGCTGCGCGAGGAGGCCGCGCTGCCGGGCCGCTGGTCGCCGTACGCCGTACGGCTGACCGAGGGCGGCGAACCGGGCGCCGTGGACGCCGTACGGGAGGGCCGGGCCGGCGTGCAGGACGAGGGCAGCCAGCTCGTCGCGCTCGCCCTGGCGAACGCGCCCCTCGACGGCCCCGACGGGAAGTGGCTCGACGGATGCGCGGGCCCCGGCGGCAAGGCGGCCCTGCTGGCCGCGCTCGCCGCCGAGCGCGGAGCCGTCCTGCTCGCCTCCGAGAAGCAGCCCCACCGGGCCGGTCTGGTGGCGAAGGCGCTGGCCGGCAATCCCGGCCCGTACCAGGTGATCGCCGCCGACGGCACGCGCCCCGCCTGGCGGCCGGGCAGTTTCGACCGTGTCCTCGTCGACGTCCCCTGCACCGGGCTCGGCGCCCTGCGCAGGCGCCCCGAGGCGCGGTGGCGGCGCCGCCCGGAGGACCTGGACGGCTTCGCCCCGCTCCAGCGCGGCCTGCTGCGCACGGCCCTGGAGTCGGTGCGCGTCGGCGGCGTGGTCGGCTACGCGACCTGCTCTCCGCACCTCGCCGAGACCCGCGCCGTGGTCACCGACGTGCTCAAGCAGTTCCCCGAGGCCGAGCTGATCGACGCCCGCCCGCTGCTGCCGGGCGTCGGGGCCCTCGGTGACGGTCCCGACGTACAGCTGTGGCCGCATCTGCACGGGACCGACGCGATGTACCTGGCCCTGATCCGCCGCACCGGCTGACCGGCCCCTTCGCGGGTCCGGCCCGCGCCACCTCGCGATGCGTCCGTGGAGCGGGCACGCGGGTGCGCCCCCAGCCGCACCCGCATACGGCGGCCCCGCCCGCGCCCGTGCCTCACGACCGCCGGCATCCCGGCGCCCAGCCGGGTACCGGGGGGAGCCGGCGGGCCCGGGCATGGCACGCTTGGGTCATGGCCGTGCAGATCAACCCCAGCATCCTGTCCGCCGACTTCGCGCGCCTCGCCGAGGAGGCGAAGGCGGTCGAAGGGGCCGACTGGCTCCACGTCGACGTCATGGACAACCACTTCGTCCCGAACCTCACGCTCGGCGTGCCCGTCGTGGAGTCCCTGGCCCGGGCGACGGACACCCCGCTGGACTGCCACCTGATGATCGAGCAGCCCGACCGCTGGGCGCCGCAGTACGTCGAGGCGGGTGCCTCCTCCGTGACCTTCCACGTCGAGGCTGCCGCCGCCCCCGTCCGGCTGGCCCGCGAGATCCGTGCCAAGGGCGCCCGGGCCTCGATGGCCCTCAAGCCCGCCACCCCCATCGAGCCGTACGAGGACCTGCTCCCCGAGCTCGACATGCTCCTGATCATGACGGTGGAGCCGGGCTTCGGCGGTCAGGCCTTCCTGGACATCATGCTGCCCAAGATCCGCCGCACCCGGGAGCTGATCGGCAAGCACGGCCTCCAGCTGTGGCTCCAGGTCGACGGCGGAGTGTCGGCCTCGACGATCGAGCGGTGCGCGGAGGCGGGCGCGGACGTGTTCGTCGCCGGCTCGGCGGTCTACGGTGCGGAAGACCCCGCCGAAGCGGTGCGTGCCCTGCGCGGTCAGGCGGAATCGGCCACCACCAAGGCGTCCTGGGCGTGCGGCCACTGAACAACGGCTGTGTGAACGGCTCCTTATCAGGGCTGATCAAGCGCGCCGGATCTGCAAGGATGAACGGTGAATCCAGAATGTGAACAGCAGTGAGGAGATCGCCGTGTCGGGTATGTCGGCGGGCCGGTCAGCCATGCGGATGGGACCCGCTGAGCTGGTGCAGGCGGCGGCCATGGCCCGCCGTTTCTACCTCGAGGGCAAATCGAAGATCCAGATCGCCGAGGAGTTCGGCGTCAGCCGCTTCAAGGTGGCCCGGGTCCTGGAAACCGCTCTCGAACGGGATCTCGTGCGCATCGAGATCCGCGTGCCGGCCGAGCTGGACGCCGAGCGCTCCGACGCGCTCCGCGCCCGCTACGGCCTCAGGCACGCCGTCGTGGTCGAGTCCCCGGCCGAGGCAGAGGAGACGCCCGACCCCGAGAACCTCGGCGAAGTAGCCGCCGATCTGCTCGGCGAGCTCGTCGACGAGGGAGACGTGCTGGGTCTGGCCTGGGGCCGTTCCACCATCCACATGGCCGCGGCGCTGAACCGGCTGCCGCCGTGCACGGTGGTGCAGCTGACGGGGGTGTACGACGCAGGGACCTCCGAACGCGGCTCGGTGGAGGCCGTGCGCCGCGCCGCCCAGGTCTCGGGCGGCGACGCCCACCCCATCTACGCGCCGATGCTGCTGCCGGACGCGGCCACCGCGGCGGCGCTGCGGCACCAGACCGGGATCGCGCGCGCCTTCGAGTACTTCGACAAGGTCACGGTCGCCTGTGTGTCCATCGGTTCCTGGGAGCCGGGCATCTCGACGGTGCACGACATGCTCAGCGACGAGGAGCGGGCCCACTACGCCTCGCTCGGTGTCTCCGCCGAGATGGCCGCGCACCTCTTCGACGCCGAGGGCCGCCGGATCGGACGGGACCTGGGGGAGCGGTGCATCACGGTCAAGGCCGACCAGCTGCGCCGTATCCCCGAGGTCGTCGCGATCGCGGGCGGGCAGCGCAAGGCGGCGGCGATCGACGCGGTGCTGCGGTCCGGGCTGGTCACCAGCCTGGTCACGGACACCTCGGCCGCGGACTACCTGATGACGGCGGGGCCCACCCCCAGGCCCGCTCTCAACAGGGCGGACCCGGACGGCCCCTGACGAGAGTGCGCGGGACGGCCGTGGGAGCATCGACGACATGCTGCTGCGGTTCGTCCCCCGTGTGCTCGCGGGGCTCCTCGTCACGCTCGCCGTCCTTCTGACGGGCTGCTCGCCCTCCGGGCAGACCGGCTCCGACCCCTCCGCCCCGTCGTGGGCCCGCGGAATGGCCACGATCAGCCAGTCCCGGCTGCCGGCCGAGGCCCGGCAGACCCTGGACCTCGTCGACAAGGGCGGCCCCTACCCGTACCGGCAGGACAACACCGTGTTCGGCAACTTCGAGGGGCGGCTGCCCAAGGAGCCGCGCGGCTACTACCACGAGTACACGGTGCGGACCCCGGGGTCGCGCGACCGCGGGGCCAGGCGCATCGTCACCGGCCAGGGCGGGGAGTTCTACTACACCGATGATCACTACAACACGTTCCGGGCGGTGCTGAGATGAGCGAAGACCTGGCGGGCCGGGTCGTGGTCACGCTGGACCTCGACGGTGTCACGGACAAGGCGGGACTGATGGACCGCGCCGCCCGTGCCCTCGCACTGCCCGGCTGGTTCGGACGGAACTGGGACGCGCTGGCCGACAGCCTCGGCGACGAGACCCTCTGGCCCGCGGAGGCCGTGGAGCGCGGGATGCTGATCGTGGTACGGGGCTGGCAGGCGTACGCGCGGGCCAGGCCGGAGGAGTGGGAGATCGCCGAGGAGGTCTTCGCCGCCTCGGCGGGCGGCCGGCCGGCGCTGGACGTCGCCCTCGCGCTTGGAGGTTCCTCCTAGGGGCGGGCGGCCGTCCTGGACGTTCCGTCCGGGCATGGCACGGCCCGCGCCATGGGAGAATGAAGTACGTGCTCTTTCCCCCTGACGGACCTGTCCGGGGGTCACCTCTGATCGACTGGGATGTGCGGCACGTGCGTTTCCTCAATGACATCCAGCCCGCGTACGACCTGACGTACGACGACGTCTTCATGGTGCCGAGCCGCAGCGCGGTCGGTTCCCGTCAGGGCGTGGACCTCAGCTCTCCGGACGGCACGGGCACCACCATTCCGCTCGTCGTCGCCAACATGACCGCGATCGCCGGGCGCCGCATGGCCGAGACCGTGGCCCGCCGCGGCGGACTGGTGGTCATCCCGCAGGACATCCCGATCGACGTCGTCACCGACGTGATCTCCTGGGTCAAGAGCCGCCACCTGGTCCTGGACACCCCGATCGTGCTGGCCCCGCACCAGACCGTCGCCGACGCCCTGGCCCTGCTGCCCAAGCGCGCGCACAACGCCGGCGTCGTCGTCGACGAGCAGCACCGGCCGGTTGGCGTGGTCACCGACCGGGACCTGACCGGCGTCGACCGCTTCACCCAGCTCGAAGTGGTCATGAGCAAGGACCTGCTCCTGCTGGACGCGGACATCGACCCGCGCGAGGCGTTCAACACCCTGGACGGGGCCAACCGCCGCTACGCGCCCGCCGTGGACGAGGACGGCAGGCTCGCCGGCATCCTCACCCGCAAGGGCGCCCTGCGCGCCACGCTGTACACCCCGGCCACCGACGCCCGGGGGAAGCTGCGCATCGCCGCCGCCGTGGGCATCAACGGCGACGTGGCCGGCAAGGCCGAGCAGCTGCTCGACGTGGGCGTCGACACCCTCGTCATCGACACCGCGCACGGCCACCAGGAGTCGATGATCAGCGCCGTCAAGCTGGTGCGCGACCTCGACCCGCGGGTGCCGGTCGTCGCCGGCAACATCGTCTCCGCCGAGGGCGTCAGGGACCTGATCGAGGCGGGCGCCGACATCGTCAAGGTCGGTGTGGGTCCGGGCGCCATGTGCACCACCCGCATGATGACCGGCGTGGGCCGCCCGCAGTTCTCCGCGGTCCTGGAGTGCGCGGCCGAGGCGAGGAAGTACGGCAAGCACGTGTGGGCCGACGGCGGTGTCCGCCACCCGCGCGACGTGGCGATGGCGCTCGCGGCCGGTGCGTCCAACGTGATGGTCGGCTCCTGGTTCGCCGGCACCTACGAGTCGCCCGGCGACCTCCAGCACGACGCCAACGGCCGCCCCTACAAGGAGTCGTTCGGCATGGCCTCCGCGCGCGCGGTGCGCAACCGCACCTCCGAGGAGTCGGCGTACGACCGCGCCCGCAAGGCGCTGTTCGAGGAGGGCATCTCCACCTCCCGGATGTTCCTCGACCCGGTCATGCCGGGCGTCGAGGACCTGATCGACTCGATCATCGCGGGCGTCCGCTCCTCGTGCACCTACGCCGGGGCCGGCTCCCTGGAGGAGTTCGCCGACAAGGCCATCGTCGGCATCCAGAGCGCGGCAGGCTACGCCGAGGGCAAGCCGCTGCACGCCAGCTGGAACTGAGCCGCCGAGTCCCGAGAAAAGATCCACCCACAGTGCTGAACGATCTCGACGAACGCATCGTGCACGCCCTCGCCGAGGACGCCCGCCGCTCCTACGCGGACATCGGGCAACTGGTCGGCCTGTCCGCGCCCGCAGTGAAGCGGCGCGTGGACCGACTGCGCGCCACCGGGGCCATCACGGGTTTCACCGTGCGGGTGGATCCGGCCGCGCTCGGCTGGGAGACCGAGGGGTTCGTCGAGATCTACTGCCGGCGCCACACCTCGCCGGAGACCATCCAGCGCGGCCTGGAGCGCTACCAGGAGGTCGTGTCCGCCTCCACCGTCACCGGTGAGGCGGACGCGATCGTCCAGGTCTTCGCCGCCGACATGCGGCACTTCGAGCGGGTCCTGGAGCGGATCGCCGGCGAGCCGTTCGTGGAACGGACGAAGTCGGTGCTGGTGCTCTCACCCCTGCTGCGACGCTTCTCCTCCGGCGCGCCGGGCTAGGGTCACGGACGGCAGCGTGTCGTCGACCTGCGGTCGATCGCCGACAGCAGGCGCCGCATGCCCATCGCGTGCCCGCCCGTGGCGATCACCAGCCGCCGGTAGAGGCCGCCGGCCGGGCCGGGGAAGGCGGCCCGGGTCTCGGCGCGCAGCCGCGAACGCCCGGGACCGGCTGGTTCGAGGCGGAACGTCAGCGCGTACGACGAGAAGCGATGGCGCCCGGTGAGCACCAGTTCCCGGCCCGGGTCGGCGGTGACCACCCGGAACCCGGGGAGAGTCGAGCCCTCCGCGAAGGGGCGCGGTCCGGACGCCGCGCGGTCGGCGCACCCGACCAGGCGGGCGTAGCGGGCCGCACCGGGACCGCGGAACGATCCCTCCAGCGCGGCGCCGAGCCCGCGCCACACGGCGTCGGTGTCCGCCGCGACGACGGTCGTGTGCTCGTCGACGTAGGGCAGCGAGGTGATTCCGGCGGCGTCCATGAAGGCCCCCTTCAGCCGGCCGTCTTGCGTGCCAAGGCGTTGTTCCCTATCGAATTGTGCACGCTGAAGCTCACCGCGTCCGGACGGTAGCGGTCGTCCGACCACTCCACGGGGCGCCCCTCACGGGTCGTCGTCACCCGGCGGACCCGCAGCAGCGGGCTCGTGCGGCGGATGCCGAGCAGTTCGGCGTCCTGGGCGCCCGCCGCGACCGCGTCGATGAGGTGTTCGCCATAGGCGAAGACCAGGCCGGTGTCCTCGTAGAGCCGTTGGGTGACGGACGCGCAGTCCGGCTCGATCGCCTCGACGGCGGGGGCGACCCAGTCGGCGTACACGGTCCGCTCCACCAGGACCGGCTCGCCGTCCAGTCCGCGTACCCGCAGAACGTGCAACACCGGTGTGCCCTCGTCCAGTTGCAGCCGGACGGCGTCCTCCTGGGTTGCCGGGCGGTACTCCTGGGCCACCACGTGCCCCGTCGCCTCCCGCCCCATGGCGCGGGCCCACTGGGCGAAGCTGCGCAGCTCGGCGAAGCTCTGGCTGCGACGGCTGGCCAGCACGACCCGGCGGGCACCCTGCCGGGAGCCGATCAGCCCCTCGGCGGTGAGGGCCGCGACGGCCTGGCGGACCGTACCGCGTGCGACGCCGTACTGGGCGGCCAGGGCCGTCTCGGTCGGCAGCCGGCTGCCGACGGTGTACTCCTCGCGGTCGATGGCCCGCCGCAGGGCGTCGGCGATCTCCTCGTGTCGTGCCGTCATGCTTCCCCTCTGAGTCGACAGCTGTGCACAGCGTAGGCAGCCTAATCGAGTTTCAGCGTCGATCCGGCCGGACGAAACTGTGCAGGTGAAAGGCCTTCGAGGTTTCGTCGGCGTTCACTTACAGGACATCATCGACGGGCGTACTGAGGCCAACTTGTTCAGACAAGTTCTCCGCTCTGCCTCACCCCTCGTGCGCACCCCTGGAGAGACCGTGACCGTGTCCTTGCCGAGAACAGCCCTCCTGGGCGGCTCCCTCGCCGTCGTCGCCGCGCTCGCCCTGAGCGCCTGTGGCGCCGCCCCCGACAAGGCGTCGGCGACCGCCGACGGCAAGAGCGCCGCCACCGCCACCTCCGCCGCCGACCTCGGCGGGATGGACGCGCTGGTCGCGGCGGCCAAGAAGGAGGGCAGGCTGCACGCCATCGCGCTGCCCCGCGACTGGGCCAACTACGGCGCCCTGATCGACGGCTTCGAGAAGAAGTACGGCATCAAGATCGAGGTCGAGAACCCGGACGGCTCCAGCCAGGACGAGATCAACGCCGTCACCTCCCGCAAGGGCCAGGATCGCGCCCCGGACGTGCTGGACCTCGGCAGTTCCTTCGCACTCAGCGCCGCCGCGCAGGGCCTGCTCGCCCCGTACAAGGTGGTCGCGTTCGACGACATCCCGGCCGGTCAGAAGGATCCGCAAGCCCGCTGGTACAACGACTACGGCGGCTATGTCTCCATCGGCTGCGACGCCAAGCGGGTCAAGGAGTGCCCGACCACCTTCAAGGACCTGCTCAAGCCGGAGTACAAGGGTCAGGTCGCCCTCAACGGCAACCCGACCAAGGCCGGCGCGGCCTTCGGCGGCGTCTACGCGGCCGCCCTCGCCGCCGGCGGCTCCTTCGACGACATCCAGCCCGGCATCGACTTCTTCGGCAAGCTGAAGAAGAACGGCAACTTCACCCCCGTCGAGTCCACCCCCGCCACCGTCGAGCAGGGCGAGACGCCGATCAGCATCGACTGGGACTACCTCAACGCCGGGTACGCCGACGAGTTCAAGGCCAAGGGTGTGGACTGGAAGGTGGTCATCCCCACCGACGGCCGGTACGCCCAGTACTACTCCCAGGCCATCAACAAGGACGCCTCGCACCCGGCCGCCGCGCGGCTGTGGCAGGAGTACCTCTACAGCGCCGAGGGCCAGAACCTGTGGCTCAAGGGCTACGCCCGTCCGGCCCTGATGCCCGCCATGGAGAAGGCCGGCACCCTCGACCAGGCCGCCGCCGTCAAGCTGCCGGAAGTCGACGGCACGCCCACCTTCCCGTCCGAGGCGCAGCAGGCCAAGGCCAAGGACGTCCTCGGGCAGGGCTGGGGGAAGGCCGTCTCCGGATGACCACCGCCCTCACGCGGGCGGACGTGGCGCCCGCCGCTTCGGTGAAGCGGCGGCGCCGCGCCCCGGGATGGCTCGCCGTCGTCCCGCTGCTCGCCTTCACCACGCTCGCCTTCGGACTGCCCGCCCTGGCGATGCTGAACGGCGCGTTCACCGTCCAGGACCCGGCGACGGGCGCCGAGTCCCACACCGCGGCCAACCTGACGACCTCCCTGCACGGCGCCTACCTGACCGCCCTGCTCGGCAGCGTCAAGCTGTCCGCCGTCGCCGCCGGGCTCGCGGCCCTGCTCGGACTGCCGCTGGCGCAGGCGGTCGTGACCTCCCGCTCCCCTGTGCTGCGCGAGGCCGTGCTCACCGCCTCCGGAGTGCTCGCCAACTTCGGCGGCGTCCCGCTGGCGTTCGCCTTCGTCGCCACCCTCGGCAACGCCGGTGTCCTGACCCGGCACCTCGGCCTGACCGAGAAGGGCTGGGACCTGTACAGCTTCTGGGGCCTGGTGATCGTCTACCTGTACTTCCTGATCCCGCTGATGGTGCTCACCATCACCCCCGCGCTGGACGGCCTGCGCTCCCAGTGGCGGGAGGCGGCGCAGAACAACGGCGCCACCGCCGTGCAGTACTGGCGGCACGTCGCCCTGCCCGTCCTCGCGCCGTCCCTGCTCGGCGGGCTGGTCCTGCTCTTCGGCAGCGCCTTCGCCGCCTACGCCACCGCGGCCGCCATGGTCGGCAGCTCGGTGCCGCTGGTCACCCTGCAGATCGCCGACGCCCTCTCCGGCAACGTGCTGGTCGGCCAGGAGCACGTGGCCCTCGCCCTCAGCCTCGACATGGTCCTGGTCGCGGGCCTGGTCATGGCCGTGTACCTGCCCCTGCAACGCCGGAGCGCCCGATGGCTCGCCTGAACCCATGGCGGTGGGCCGTCCTCGGTCTCGCCGCGCTGTACTTCCTGATCCCGCTTGCCGCGTCCGTGGTGTTCACGGTCGACGTACCGGGCCGGGGCGTCACCTTCGACGCCTACACGCGGATCGTCTCCACCGAGGGCTTCGTCTCCAGCCTGCTGCTGTCGCTGGAGCTGGCCGCCGCCACCATCGCCGCCGTTCTGCTGCTGATGGTCCCCGCCATGGTCGCGCTCCGGCTCGGCGCGCCCCGGCTGCGGCCCGTCGTCGAAGTGGTGTGCCTGCTGCCGCTGGTCGTGCCGCCGATCGCGTACGTCGCGGGGATCGCGACCGTGCTGAAGTGGGGACCCGAGCACCTGTCCCGCACCCCGCTGTTCCAGACGTTCGTGGCCCTGCAGGACCCGGACTTCCCCGTCGTGCTCGTCCTCGCCTACGTCGTTCTGGCGCTGCCCTTCGTGTACCGGGCCCTGGACTCCGGGCTCCGCGCGATCGACGTGCGGACCCTCGTCGAGGCCGCCCGCAGCTGCGGGGCCTCCTGGCCGCAGGCACTGATCCGGTCCGTGCTGCCCAATCTGCGCGGTGCGCTGCTGAACGCCGCCTTCCTCACCCTGGCCCTGGTCCTCGGCGAGTTCACCGTCGCCCAGCTGCTGGGTTTCCGGCCCTTCGCCGTGTGGATCTTCAGCATCGGCGGCTCGCAGGCCCAGATGTCCGTCGCCGTCTCCGTGCTCAGTCTCCTCGTGACCTGGGCACTGCTCCTCGCGCTCGCCGGTGCCGGCGGACGCACCCGAACCGCTTCGTCCCGGGGATGAACCATGACCGCCACCACTCTTGAGAAGACCGCCACGACGCAGGCCGCCACCGTCGAATTCCGCGGACTGCGCCGGGAGTTCGGCGCCACCGTCGCCCTCGACGGACTCGACCTGACCGTGCGGCCGGGGGAGCTCCTGGCGCTGCTCGGGCCCTCCGGCTGCGGCAAGACCACCGCGCTGCGCATGCTCGCCGGGTTCGAACACCCCGACTCCGGTGAGGTGCTGGTGGACGGCGCCGACGTCACCCGGGTCCCGGCCCATCGCCGCGACGCCGGGATGGTCTTCCAGTCGTACAGCCTCTTCCCGCACCTGAGCGCCCGCGACAACGTCGCCTTCGGACTGCGGATGCGCAAGGTGCGTACGGCCGAACGCCGGTCCCGTGCCGCCGAGTTGCTGGAGCTGGTCGGCCTCGCCGACAAGGGCGACCGATTCCCGCACGAGCTCTCCGGCGGACAGCAGCAGCGGATCGCGCTGGCCCGCGCGCTCGCCCTGCGCCCCCGGGTCCTGCTCCTCGACGAGCCGCTGTCGGCCCTCGACGCCAAGGTCCGGCTGACCCTGCGCGAGGAGATCCGCAGGCTCCAGCAGGAGCTCGGCATCACGACCCTGTTCGTGACGCACGACCAGGAGGAGGCCCTGTCGATGGCCGACCGGGTAGCCGTGATGCGCGCCGGGCGGCTCGAACAGTGCGCACCTCCGGCCGAGTTGTACGGCCGTCCCGCCACTGCCTTCGTCGCCGAGTTCGTCGGCACGACGAGCCGGATCCCGGGCCGGCTGTCCGACGGCGGCGTCGAGGTGCTCGGGCAGCGGCTGCCGGTCGACGGTGCGGCGCCCGCCGCGAGCGAGGTGGACGTGCTCGTGCGGCCCGAGGCCGTCCAGGTGCGGGCGGCCGAGGACGGCGGCGCGCGGGTGGTCGCCACTGCCTTCCTCGGTGCGACCGTCCGGATCACCGTCCGGCTGGCGGACGGCACCGAGGTGAAGGCCGACCTGCCCGCGCACGAAGCCGCCGGGCTCGCCCCCGGCACCGCCGTGAGCGTGTCGCTGCCCGAGCGGCCCGTCCTTGTGGCAGAACGCCCGAACAAGTCGTGAAGCCCCAGCCGTGGGACAGCCAGTCGTGAAGAACCGGTCCTGAAGAACCCGCTGTGAAAGAGAACCACGTGACCTCCTGCCCCCGGCTCCCTCTCCAGGCCGTCCTGTTCGACATGGACGGCACGCTCGTCGACACCGAGCGGCTGTGGTGGGAGGCGGTGGAACACGTCGCCGGCAGACCCCTGACCGAGGCGGACCAGCCCGAGGTGCTCGGCCGCCCCGTCGAGCACACGGCGGGCTGGCTGGCCGCGGCCTCCGGCGCACCGGCCGCGGACGTGGCCCGGGAACTGCACCGGGAGTTCACCGACCGGGTCCGCACCGGCACCGTGCCCCGCCCCGGCGCCCTCGACCTGCTCGACGCCCTCGCCCGGGAGGGCGTACCCACCGCCCTGGTGACCGCGTCGCCCCGCACCGTCGCCGACATCGTGCTCGACGTCCTCGGCCCCGGGCGCCTGGCGGTGTCCGTCACCGCCGACGACACCGACCTCACCAAGCCCGCCCCCGACCCCTACCTCGCCGCGTGCCGCGCCCTGGGTGTCGACCCCGCCGCCTGCGTGGCCGTCGAGGACACGCAGACCGGTGTCAGCTCCGCCGAGGCGGCCGGGTGCGCGGTGCTCGCCGTGCCGTCACTCGCCCCCATCGACGCGGCACCCGGACGCAGGCTGCGCGAGAGCCTGACCGGGGTCACCCCCGAGGAGCTGTCCGCCATGGTGAGCGGCGAACTGCGGGTGATGAGCTGGAACCTCTGGCTCGGCGGGAGCAAGGTCGACGACCACCGGGCCAAGCAGCTCGAGGCGATCCTGGAGTGCGGCGCGGACGTCGTGGGCCTGCAGGAGACCGGGGGCACCGCGGCCCAGGAGCTCGCCGGGGAACTCGGCTGGTACCACCACCGGGCCGGCGAGAACCTCGGCGTCATCAGCCGCCACCCGATCACCGCGCACCTCGGCGACCCGGACGTCGGCTTCTACGGCGCCGCCGGGGTCCGGATCGCGCTCGGGCCGGGCCGCGAGGTCGACGTCTGGACGGCCCACCTGCACTACACGCCCTACGGCCCGTACGAGTCGGCCTTCGACGGGCTCGCGGCGGACCGGCTGATCGCCCACGAGGAGGTGCGACTGGCGCAGATGCGGGACGCCCTGCGCCGGATCGACGAGGAGGGCGACCCGGCCGTACCGGTCGTCCTGGTCGGCGACTTCAACTGCCCCTCCCACCTGGACCGGCCGGACGTCGCCTGGCCGGTGACGAAGGCGGCCGAGGAGGCGGGCCTGCGCGACTCCTACCGCCAGGCCCATCCGGACCCGGCCTCCGACCCGGGGCACACCTGGTCACCGATCCACCCGGTGCACGAGGACGGCAGCGGGCGGCCCGAGCCGCAGGACCGCATCGACTACGTGTTGCACCGAGGGCTGCGGGTGCTCGACTCCCGGACGTACGTCAGGGGCACCCCGCGTCCCTGGCCGGACGTGGCCGGCAACGACTGGCCCTCGGACCACGCGGCGGTCGTGACCGCCTTCGGCGTGCCAGGGGGCCACCGAGGCCGGCCCGGCGCGTAGCGAGCACTGGGGGCGGTCGGCCCGGAGCCGCTGAGGGAGGCCGCGGGGCGGCTGCGGGACCTGTGCCGCGACCCCGTCCCGCGGGGGCGCAACGAATCGCCGCCCCTCCCGGGTTGTACGCAACGAATCGCTCACCGGCGCGCAACGGCTCCGGCTTGTCCGCCGGAGACGGCCGAACGTACGGTCTAACCGACCCCCGAACGCCCCGTACCGCTGAGGAACATCCATGCGCACCGCCCTGCTCCAGAGCTCCGGCCGCCCCGGCTCCGTCGCCGAGAACCTCAAGGTGCTCGACGACGCCGCCGGCCGGGCCGCCGCCGCGGGGGCCGGGCTGCTGGCGACGTCGGAGCTGTTCCTGACCGGGTACGCGATCGGCGACGGCATCGGCCGCCTGGCCGAGCCCGCCGACGGCGACTCGTCGGACGCGGTCGCGGAGCTGGCCCGCCGGCACGGGCTGGCCGTCGCCTACGGCTACCCGGAGCGGGACGGCGAGACGGTCCACAACTCCGTGCAGCTGATCTCCGCCGACGGCACCCGCCTCGCCAACTACCGCAAGACCCACCTGTTCGGCGACTTCGAGCACGGCCAGTTCACGCCGGGCGAGCAGCCGGTCGTCCAGGCGGAGTTGAACGGACTGACCGTCGGCCTGATCATCTGCTACGACGTGGAGTTCCCGGAGAACGTGCGCGCCCACGCGCTGGCCGGCACCGACCTCCTCGTCGTCCCGACGGCGCTCATGCACCCGTTCGAGTTCGTCGCCGAGTCCCTGGTCCCGGTGCGCGCCTTCGAGAACCAGATGTACGTCGCCTACGTCAACCGGGTCGGTACCGAGGGCGAGTTCGAGTTCGTCGGGCTCTCGGCCCTGGCCGGCCCCGACGGGGTGGCCCGCACCCGCGCCGGCCGGTCCGAGGAACTGGTCCTCGCGGACGCCGACCCCGCCTTCCTGGCCGCCTCCCGCGAGGCCAACTCGTATCTGGAGGGCCGCCGCCCCGGCCTCTACGGGTCCCTCGTCTGACCCCCGGACCTCCCCTCACTCCCCACCCCAGTTCTTTCGCGCAAGGAGTCCGCACCCCATGACGTCCACGGTGCCCAACGCCGTCGAGCACGCCGACGAGCAGCAGCCGCCGATCACCATGTTCGGCCCGGACTTCCCGTACGCGTACGACGACTTCCTCGCCCACCCGGCGGGCCTCGGCCAGGTCCCCGCGACCGAGCACGGCACCGAGGTCGCGATCATCGGTGGCGGCCTTTCCGGCATCATCGCCGCCTACGAGCTGATGAAGATGGGCCTCAAGCCCGTCGTCTACGAGGCCGACCGGATCGGCGGCCGACTGCGCACCGTCGGCTTCGAGGGCTGCGACGAGTCGCTGACCGCCGAGATGGGCGCCATGCGCTTCCCGCCGTCCTCGACCGCCCTCCAGCACTACATCGACCTGGTGGGCCTCGAAACACAGCCGTTCCCCAACCCCCTGGCCGAGGCGACCCCGTCGACCGTCGTCGACCTCAAGGGCGAGTCGCACTACGCCGAGACCATCGACGACCTGCCGCAGGTCTACCGGGACGTGGCGGACGCCTGGAACAGGTGCCTGGAGGAGGGCGCCGACTTCTCCGACATGAACCGTGCCCTGCGCGAGCGCGACGTGCCGCGCATCCGCGAGATCTGGTCCCGGCTGGTCGAGAAGCTCGACAACCAGACCTTCTACGGCTTCCTGTGCGACTCCGAGGCGTTCAGGTCCTTCCGGCACCGCGAGATCTTCGGCCAGGTCGGCTTCGGCACCGGCGGCTGGGACACCGACTTCCCCAACTCCATCCTGGAGATCCTGCGCGTCGTCTACACCGAGGCCGACGACCACCACCGCGGCATCGTGGGCGGCTCGCAGCAACTGCCGCTCAGGCTCTGGGAGCGCGAGCCGGAGAAGATCCTGCACTGGCCCTACGGCACGTCGCTGAAGTCCCTGCACGTGGACGGCGAACCGCGCCCCGCCGTGACCCGGCTGCACCGCACCGCGAACAACCGGATCACGGTGACGGACGCGAACGGCGACATCCGCACCTACAAGGCGGCCGTCTTCACCGCCCAGTCCTGGATGCTGCTGTCCAAGGTCCAGTGCGACGACGCGCTCTTCCCGATCGACCACTGGACCGCGATCGAGCGCACCCACTACATGGAGTCCAGCAAGCTCTTCGTGCCCGTCGACCGGCCGTTCTGGCGGGACAAGGCCGTCGACGACAAGGGCGAGCCGACCGGCCGGGACGTGATGTCGATGACGCTCACCGACCGCATGACCCGCGGCACCTACCTGCTCGACGACGGCCCGGACAGGCCCGCCGTCATCTGCCTCTCCTACACCTGGTGCGACGACAGCCTGAAGTGGCTGCCGCTGTCCGCGAACGAGCGGATGGAGGTCATGCTGAAGTCGCTGTCGGAGATCTATCCGAACGTCGACATCCGCAAGCACATCATCGGCAGCCCGGTGACCGTCTCCTGGGAGAACGAGCCCTACTTCATGGGTGCGTTCAAGGCCAACCTGCCCGGTCACTACCGCTACCAGCGGCGCCTGTTCACCCACTTCATGCAGGACCGGCTGCCCGAGGACAAGCGGGGCGTCTTCCTCGCCGGCGACGACATCTCCTGGACGGCCGGGTGGGCCGAGGGCGCCGTGCAGACCGCGCTGAACGCGGTCTGGGGCGTCATGCACCACCTCGGCGGCGGCACCGACCCGGCCAACCCCGGCCCCGGCGACGTCTACGACGAGATCGCTCCGGTCGAACTCCCGGAGGACTGACAGGAGTCCAGGGCGGTCACACCCCGGCCGCCCGTGCCTTCTCGAACACCTCCGCCGCGACGTCCTTGAGTTCCTCGGCGTCCCGCAGGCGGCCCTGCACGTCGATGAGGATCTCCTCCAGGCCGATCGCCGCGTACGGGAGGAGGTCCTCGACGATCTGGTCCGCGTCGCCCTGGAAGGGCCGGCGGCCGGTGCCGTCGTACGCCTTCGCCGAGTACGCCGCGTTCACCCGCAGCACCGTCTGGATCGGCTGCTGCCGGCCCCGCTCGGCGGCCAGGTCCCGCAGCGCGTCCCACTGGCTCGCGACCTGCTCGGCGCCCATGGCCACCGGCAGCCAGCCGTCGGCATGCTCGACGAGCCGCTCCCGGGCCCTGCGGGTGCTCGCGGCCAGCAGGATCGGGATCGGCCGGGCCGGCTTGGGGCCCACCACGGCCGACTCGATCTTCGTGATACGGCCGTCGTAGCGCACCGGGTCGGGCCCCCACACGGCCCGGCAGACGTCGATCACCTCGTCCAGCACCCGGCCGCGCTCCTTGATCGGCCGGATCCCCGCCGCCGCGTACTCGTCCAGGGACCAGCCCGTGCCGAAGCCGGCGATCACCCGGCCGCCGCCGGCCGCGTCCAGCGAGGCGAGGGACCTGGCGAGCTGGAACGGCACGTGCAGCGGCGCGACCAGCACGCTGCTGCCCAGCCGGACCCGCTCGGTGACCGCCGCGGCCAGGGTGAGCGTGACCAGCGGGTCGGCCACGTGCCGGTACGAGTCGGGCCAGGGCACGCCCTCGATGCCGTACAGCCCCTGCGTGGCGGGTTCCGGGAACAGGGCCCGCTCGTACACCCACACGCTGTCGTAGCCGATGCGCTCCACGGCGCGTGCCACGTCGGGCACGTCCCTGCCGAGGTCGTACTGCCGGTTCTGCGGAAGACCGATTCCCAGACGGGTCGCCATGACGGTGCGCTCCTTCGTGATCGTCCGTGTTCCACGGTCAACGTACAGTGATCGCGGGGGAGTTCTGTGAAGGTGCCGGGCGGATGTCCGGATCAGTCCGGCAGCGGCGTGAGCATCATGCGGCAGTCGAAGCCGACCGCGTCGTCCAGCCGCCGGGCGAACTCCTCGGCCACGTCGGGCAGTCGGCGCAGCGCCCACAGCGCCCGCGCGGCGGACCAGCTCGCCTCCCGGGCCCGCTCCAGGTCCCACGAGCCGAGCAGGTGGGTGAGCGGATCGGTGATGCGGAGCAGTTCGGGGCCGGGCGTCAGGTCCTCGCGGACGCGCTCCTCCAGCGACAGGAGGAAGTCGCCCAAGCGGTCGAACTCGCCCTCCAGTTCGGACGGTTCGCACTGCGCCTCCCGGCAGGCGTCCACCACGGCGAGGGCCAGGTCGTGGCCGATGTGCGCGTGGATGCCCGCCAGCGCGAACTGAGCCGGCCGGACTCCGGGGTGGCGGCGGAACTGGAACACCGGCCGCCAGCAGGCGGGCGGCCGCCGCCCTTCGGTGGCCGCGTCCACGGCGGCGAGGTACCGCCCGGCGAGCGGTGTGTCCAGTGTGGTCGCGGGCCACTGGCCGGCCGCCTCGGCGGCGGCGAGGTAGACACGGTGGAAGACCGCGACCCCGTCGCGCTCGGGAAGCCCGGCGGCCAGGTCGCGCATGGTGGCGGCCAGCGCGTCCACTGTGTCCGGGCCATGGGTGAGTTGTGCCGATTGCCCCATGGGGGCAGCGTCCCAGGCCCGGGACGGCCCGGGCGCCGACGGGCCCGGCGCTTCCCCGGAACGGGGGAACGCGCCCGCCGGCGAACGGGGCGGAGGGGGCGTGCGAGGCAGGCCGGGCGGAGGGGGACCTACGAAGCCGGCCCGGTGCCCTGAGCCTCCCCGCCGTACGACGACGTGCCCTCGTCCAGCAGCGGCTCCTGCTTCTTGAGGTGGGCGGGCGCGAACGCGCGCAGCGCGTGGTAGCCGGTGATGACGACCAGGGTGCCGAGTGCGATGCCGCTGAGGGAGAAGGTGTCGCTGAACTTCAGGCTGACGTTGCCGACGCCGATGATGATGCCCGCCGCGGCCGGCACCAGGTTCAGCGGGTTGCGCAGATCGACCTTGGCGTTGATCCAGATCTGCGCGCCGAGCAGGCCGATCATGCCGTACAGGATGACGGTGATGCCGCCGAGGACGCCGCCCGGGATCGCGGCCACGATCGCGCCGAACTTGGGGCAGAGGCCGAACAGCAGCGCGAAGCCCGCGGCGGCCCAGTACGCGGCCGTCGAGTAGACGCGGGTCGCGGCCATCACGCCGATGTTCTCGGAGTAGGTGGTGTTCGGCGGGCCGCCCACCGCGGTCGACAGCATGGAGGCCACACCGTCGGCCGAGATCGCGGTGCCGAGCTTGTCGTCCAGCGGGTCGCCGGTCATCTCGCCGACCGCCTTCACATGCCCCGCGTTCTCCGCGACCAGGGCGATGACGACCGGCAGTGCCACCAGGATCGCCGACCACTGGAAGCTGGGCCCGTGGAAGGACGGCAGCCCGATCCAGTCGGCCTTGCCCACGCCCGAGAGGTCCAGGCGCCAGTGGTCGGTGAGCTTGCCGCTCGCGTCGACCGAGTGGATCCTGCCGAAGACCTGGTCGAAGACCCAGGAGGCGGCGTAGCCGAAGACCAGGCCGAGGAAGATCGCGATCCGGGACCAGAAACCGCGCAGGCACACGACGGCCAGCCCGGTGAACAGCATCACGAGCAGGGCCGTCCACTGGTCCTGCGGCCAGTAGGTGGAGGCGGTCACCGGGGCGAGGTTGAAGCCGATCAGCATGACGACCGCGCCGGTGACGATGGGCGGCATCGCGGCGTGGATGATCCGCGCCCCGAAGCGCTGCACGGCGAGGCCGACCAGGAACAGCGCGACACCGACGACGAAGACCGCGCCGGTCACGGTGGCGCTGGTGCCGCCCTGCGCCCGGATGACCGCGGCGACGCCCACGAAGGAGAGCGAGCAGCCCAGGTAGCTGGGCACCCGGCCGCGGGTGGCGAGCAGGAAGATCACGGTCGCGGCGCCCGACATCATGATCGCGAGGTTGGGGTCGAGACCCATGAGCACGGGGGCGACGAAGGAGGCGCCGAACATGGCCACGACGTGCTGGGCGCCGAGTCCTGCCGTGCGAGGCCACGAGAGCCGTTCGTCGGGCCGGACCACTGCTCCAGGTGCGGGCGTGCGCCCGTCACCGTGCAGCTTCCAGCGCACGCCGAGGTTCATGGTGGGATTTCGCTTTCTCTGTACGTGGAGCTTGTCCGCACCATTGTCGGGGGTGCCCGGAGGTCCCGTACCCACCCGCCCCTGCTCAGACGCCGCTCAGGCCCTGCTCAGAAGCCGCTCAGGGCCGCGGGTCGGGAACCGCGGTGCTCGCGGGGCCGACCTTCGTCCGGTCCCGGTCGCCCGCCCTGAGCACCCCCGCGAAGGCGACCAGACCGCACGCCAGCAGGGTCACCAGGCCGAAGGACACCACCAGGCTGGTCGCCTGGGCCAGCCCGCCGATCGCGCTCGGGGCGACCAGCCCGGAGGTGTACGTGATGGTCGCGACACCGGCGATGGCCTGGCTGGGGTTCGGGCCGCTGCGGCCGGCCGCGGCGAAGCACAGCGGTACGACGACCGCGATACCGAGGCCCATCAGCGCGAACCCGGTCATCGCCACCACCGGATGGCCCTCGGCGACGACGAGCAGGCCGCCCACGACCGCCAGCACGCCGCTCGCCCGCACCGTGCGCACGGCGCCGAACCGGTCCACCACCCGGTCGCCCGCGATCCGCGCGACCGCCATGGTGAGGGTGAAGCCCGTGGTGCAGGCCGCCGCGAGGCCGGCCGAGGTCTCCAGCTGGTGCCGCAGGTAGACCGCCGACCAGTCCAGGCTCGCGCCCTCCGCGAACACCGCGCAGAACCCGATCGCGCCGATCAGCAGCGCCGACTTGGGCGGCAGCGCGAACCGCGGCGGCGGCTCCTCGTCCTTGGCGGGCTGGAGGTCCAGCACCCAGGTGCAGGCGGCCACGCCCAGCACGGTCAGCACGGCGGCCGTCAGCAGATGGTGCAGCCGCGCGTCCGAGCCGAGGTGCGCGGCGACCGTGCCGGCCGCCGAGCCGACCAGGGCTCCCGTGCTCCACATGCCGTGCAGTCCGGACATGATCGAGCGGTCGAGCCGGTTCTCGACCTCCACCCCGAGGGCGTTCATCGCGACGTCCGCCATGCCCGCCGTGGCGCCGTAGACGAACAGGCCGAGGCACAGGGTCAGGAGGTTCGGCGCGAGGGAGGGCAGGACGAGGGCGAGCGTCCACAGGGCGATCAGGCCGCGCAGCGCGTTGCGGGCGCCGAAGCGGTGACTGATGCCGCCCGCGAGCGGCATCGCGAGAGACGCGCCGAGCGCCGGGAAGGCCAGCGCGAGCCCCAACTGTCCGGGGCTGACCCCGACGTGGTCCTGGATCCACGGCACGCGGGTCGCGAACGAGCCGGTGACGGCGCCGTGTACGGCGAAGACGGCCGCCACGGCGTACCGGGCGCGCCGCACCTCGAGCTGTTCGTAGACCGCTGCACTCATTGTCCGGCCCCTCCCGGGCTGACCGCCGTTGCCCCTCGCGCCGTCGCGCCGACGTAAACTATCAGGGAACCTGCCTGATAGATAGCGGCTATCACGGACGGCAGCAGCCCGCAGATCTGGGAGGATTCCCGGCATGCCCGCATCCCCGAGCACCGCCAGGGCCATCAACGACCGGCTCGCCCTGCGGCTGCTTCAGCAGCAAGGACCGCTGACCGCAGGGCAGTTGAAGCAGCTCACCGGTCTGTCCCGGCCCACCGTCGCCGACCTCGTCGAACGGCTGACGGCCTCCGGCCTGATCACCGTGGTCGGCGAGTCCGGCGAGCAGCGGCGCGGGCCGAACGCGCGGCTGTACGGCATCGTCGCCGATCTCGCCCACCTGGCCGCCCTCGACGTGCGCACCGAGAGTGTGTCCGTGATCGTCGCCGATCTGCTGGGCCGGGAGCTGGCCGCGGAGTCCGTGCCGATCGGCGGGGACACCGGCACGGGGCCCGCGCTGGAGCAGGCGGTCGGTCTGGTGGAACGGGTGGTCAAGGAGGCGGGGGCGGAGCGGCTGCACACGGTCGGCATCGGCGCGCCGGGGCTGATCGACCCGGTCACCGGCGAACTCCGTGACTCCACGGGGCTGCCCGAGTGGCACCGCAGGCTGGTGGCGGCGCTGCAGGAGCGGCTGCCGCGGGCCCGGGTCACCGTCGAGAACGAGACCAACCTCGCGGCGCTGGCCGAGCAGCGCGACGGGGCCGCCCGGGGCCGGGACACGTTCGTCCTGCTGTGGCTCGGCCACGGCACGGGTGCGGCCGTCGTCCTGGACGGAACCCTGCGCCGCGGTGCCTCCGGAGGTACCGGCGAGATCGGCTTCCTGCCCGTACCGGGCACCGACGGCCTCCCCTCGGCGACGGACTGCGCGGGCGGCTTCCACTCCCTGGCCGGCGCGACAGCGGTGACGGAACTGGCCGCGCGGCACGGGCTGTTGGCGGAGCGGGTCGGGCCGGAGGGGGTCAGGTCGGAGGGGGCGGGTGCGGAGCCGGTCGCCGCGGAACTGGTACGGGCGGCGGTACGGGCGACCACGGGGGCGGCTGCCTCAGCTGCGGAGGACCCTGCCGCGGCCTCGGACTTCCTCGATGCCCTGGCCGACCGCGTCGCCCTCGGGGTGGCCTCGGTGGTGGCCGTCCTCGATCCCGGATGCGTGGTCCTCGGGGGCGAGATCGGGCAGGCCGGCGGTGAGGTGCTCGCCGCGCGCGTGGCGGAGCGCGTGGCGCGGATGTCCCCGCTGCGCACCGACGTGAGGGCGGGCGCGCTCGGCGGCCGGGCGGTGCTGCGTGGCGCGCTCGTGACCGCCCGCGACCGCGCCCAGGACGACTTGTTCGCCCCGCCGGCGCGCTGACACCGCAAGGAGGCCGGCCCGGCGCCGTACGGGATTCGGCCCGGCACCGTACGGAATTCGGCCTGGCGCCATACGAACTCCACAGCTCGCGTCGGACGTTCGGCCCGGCGCGGCGGAACTTGCATGCCCCACGCACCTGTTGACCTGCATGGTCTAGTCCTCTTAGTGTCTGAGTTCCGTGCAGACCGGTCCGGCGGCGGTGACGACGGCCCTTGCCCGCCGCCGGACCTCCACGCCCGCGCACGGCACGGCGGGCGGTACGTTCTGTGAGCCACTCCACACGCTTCGTCCGCAGTCGCGCCGATCAGGCGTGGCACACTGGCTCTGTACCAGTAGCAGCGCACTCCGGGGTCGGTGAAAGTCCGAACCGGCGGTTACAGTCCGCGACCCGGTCGCTTCCAGCGGCCGGTTGACCAGGTGGAATTCCTGGACCGACGGTTAAAGTCCGGATGGGAGGCAGTGCGCGGCGAGCGAGCACACCCGTGTGCGCCGCCGTCTCTGGGCTCGCCCTCCGCGGGCGGGTCCCGTCCGGCGTCGCCCTCCGAGTGTCCTCGTTCGTGCAGTCTGTCGACGTCGGCAGCCCCCGGAGTCCGTGCCCGAAGAGGCAGGAGGACCCGGGAAGTGTTCACCGGAATCGTCGAAGAGCTGGGCGAAGTCACCGCCGTGGAGGACCTCGGCGACGCCGCCCGCTTCCGGCTCCGCGGCCCCGTCGTGACCGAGGGAGCACGGCACGGCGACTCCATCGCCGTGAACGGGGTCTGTCTCACCGTCGTCGAGCACGAGGGCGACGAGTTCACCGCCGACGTCATGGCGGAGACCCTCAAGCGCTCCAGCCTCGGAGTCCTCACCACCGGCTCCCGCGTCAACCTCGAACGCCCCACCGCCGTGGGCGCCCGCCTCGGCGGCCACATCGTGCAGGGGCACGTCGACGGCACCGGCACGATCCTGGACCGCACCCCCTCCGAGCACTGGGAGATCGTGAAGATCTCGCTGCCGCCGGACCTCGCGCGCTACGTCGTCGAGAAGGGCTCCATCACCGTCGACGGCATCAGCCTCACCGTCGTCGAGGCCGGCGACGAACACTTCACCGTCAGCCTCATCCCCACCACCCTGGCGCTGACCACCCTCGGCCTGAAGCAGCCCGGCGACCCGGTCAACCTCGAGGTGGACGTCGTCGCCAAGTACGTCGAGCGGCTGCTGGGCGACCGTGCGCGGGGAGCCCGACAGTGAACTGGCTCAACTCCGAGGCGTTCACCCTCTTCGGCCAGCACATCAAGTGGTCGGACATGACCGGCAACGTCATCGGCCTGCTCGGCCTGGCGTTCGGCTGGCGGCGCTCCATCTGGAGCTGGCCGACCCAGTTCCTGTCCGGCCTGATCCTGTTCGCGGCGTTCGCCACCGCCCATCTCTCGGGCAGCGCGGGCAAGCAGATCGTCGTCATGGTCGTCGCCGTCTTCGGCTGGTGGCAGTGGAACCGCGGCAAGGGCCGGGCGGCGGACGGCCACATCGCCGTACGGTTCGCCACCTGGCGCGAGCGTGCCGTGCTGCTCGGCGCCGCCGCGGTCGGCACGGTCGCCGTCGCCGGACTGTTCCAGGCCTACCCGTCGCTGTCCTGGGACCCCTGGCCCGACGCCTACATCTTCGTCGGCACCGTCGTCGCCATGTACGCGCAGGCACGCGGCATGGTCGAGTTCTGGTTCGCCTGGCTGCTCGTCGACGTCGTCGGCGTACCGCTCAACTTCGCCAACGGCTTCGCCTTCTCCGGCTTCGTCTACATCGTCTACGGCGCGCTGGTCCTGTGGGGCATGCGCGACTGGTGGCTGCGCACCCGCACGGACGCGCGGCCGGTCCTGGAAGGAGCGCCCGCATGAGCGCGGCAACCGTCCTCTACGGCACCGACAACGTCGAGGACTTCACACTCGACCCGGTCGAGCGGGCCGTCGCCGACATCGCGGCCGGCCGCCCGATCGTGGTCGTCGACGACGAGAACCGCGAGAACGAGGGCGACCTCGTCATCGCCGCGGAGAAGGCGACCCCCGAGATCGTCGCCTTCATGATGAGCGAGTGCCGCGGCCTGATCTGCGCACCCATGGAGGGCGAGGAGCTGGACCGCCTGAGGCTGCCGCAGATGGTCGAGGAGAACACCGAGTCGATGAAGACCGCCTTCACGGTCTCCGTCGACGCCGGTGCCGCCCACGGCGTCACCACCGGCATCTCGGCCTCCGACCGCGCCACCACCCTCCAGCTGCTGGCGAGCGGCACCGCGGAGCCGACCGACCTCGTCCGGCCCGGCCACGTCTTCCCGCTGCGCGCCCGCCCCGGCGGCGTGCTCGTCCGCCCCGGCCACACCGAGGCGGCCGTCGACCTCGCCCGGCTCGCGGGGCTGCGCCCGGCCGGCGCGATCGTCGAGATCGCCGGTGAGGACGGCCGGATGCTCCGCCTGCCCGAACTGATCGTCTTCGCCCGCAAGCACGGCCTGACGATCATCTCCATCGAGGACCTGATCGCGCACCGGCGCTCGCCTGAGCTCCAGGCCCCGTCCGAGCAGGGGGAGCGGCCGTCCCAGGCCGAGGTCCGCCGCGAGGCCGAGGTCCGCCTGCCCACCGCGCACGGCGTCTTCACCGCGTACGGCTACCGCTCCACCGCCGACGGCGTCGAGCACGTGGCCCTGGTGCACGGCGAGATCGGCGACGGCGAGGACGTCCTGGTCCGCGTCCACTCCGAGTGCCTCACCGGAGACGTCTTCGGCTCCCAGCGCTGCGACTGCGGCCCCCAGCTCGACACCTCCCTGGAGCGCATCCAGAAGGAGGGCCGGGGAGTGGTGGTCTACCTGCGCGGCCACGAGGGACGCGGCATCGGCCTGATGTCCAAGCTGCGCGCCTACGAGCTTCAGGAGCGCGGCCGGGACACCCTCGACGCCAACCTCGAACTCGGACTGCCCGCCGACGCCCGCGACTACGGCGCCGGCGCGCGGATCCTTCAGGACCTCGGGGTCAGGAGCGTGCGCCTGCTGACCAACAACCCCGACAAGACCGACGCCCTGCTCCGCCACGGCCTGAAGGTCACGGGACGGGAGCCGATGCCCGTCCAGGCCGGCGAGCACAACCTCCGCTACCTGCGCACCAAGCGGGACCGGATGGGGCACGACCTGCCCTGGCTGGACACCACCGCCGTGTCCACCTGCGGCAACCAGTAAGCGAAAAGACTCGAGGAGACACGTGAGCGGCAAGGGTGCACCGGAACTGTCCGTCCGGAACGTCGGAGACCTCAGGGTCGCCGTCGTCGCGGCGCAGTGGCACGAGAAGGTGATGGACGGACTGGTGGACGGGGCCCTGCGCGCCCTGCACGAGCTGGGGATCGACGAGCCGACCCTGCTCCGGGTGCCGGGCAGCTTCGAGCTCCCGGTGGTGGCGAAGGTCCTGGCCGGGCGCGGCTACGACGCGGTCGTCGCCCTCGGCGTCGTCATCCGCGGCGGCACCCCCCACTTCGACTATGTGTGCCAGGGCGTCGCCAACGGCCTGACCCAGGTGTCGGTCGAGACCGGCGTTCCGGTCGGCTTCGGCGTGCTCACCTGCGACACCGAGGAGCAGGCCCTGGACCGGGCCGGCCTGGCGGGATCCAGCGAGGACAAGGGCCACGAGGCGGTCACCGCGGCGGTCGCGACCGCCGCCACGCTGCGCTCGGTATCCGAACCCTGGCGGTGAGCAGCCGCCCGGAGCGCGTAGGGTTGGCACCACCATGTCCAAGAAGACGTTCGAGGAGCTCTTCACCGAGCTCCAGCACAAGGCCGCCAACGGCGACCCCGCCACCTCCCGCACCGCCGAGCTGGTCGGCAAGGGCGTCCATGCCATCGGCAAGAAGGTCGTCGAGGAGGCCGCCGAGGTCTGGATGGCCGCCGAGTACGAGGGCAAGGAGGCGGCCGCCGAGGAGATCTCGCAGCTGCTGTACCACGTCCAGGTGATGATGGTCGCCCGCGGCATCTCCCTGGACGACGTCTACGCCCATCTCTGAGCACTCCGAACACTCCGAGCACCAGCAACCGCACACACTGCCGTACAAGACGAACGAAGGAAGCCGACCTCATGCTGCGCATCGCCGTCCCCAACAAGGGTTCACTCTCCGGCCCTGCGGCGGACATGCTGCATGAGGCCGGCTACCAGCAACGGCGGGAGTCCAAGGAGCTGCGGATCGTCGACCCGGTCAACGAGGTCGAGTTCTTCTACCTCCGCCCCCGTGACATCGCGATCTACGTCTCCACCGGCCGCCTGGACATCGGAATCACCGGCCGTGACCTGCTCATCGACTCCGGCGCGGGCGCCGAGGAGATCCTGCCGCTCGGCTTCGCCCGCTCCACCTTCCACTACGCGGCCAAGCCCGGCTCGGTCGGCGGCGTCGAGGACCTGAACGGCAAGACGGTCGCCACGTCCTACGAGGGCATCGTCAGCAAGCACCTCGCCGACAGCGGCATCGACGCCTCCGTCGTCCACCTGGACGGCGCCGTGGAGACCGCCATCGAGCTCGGTGTGGCCGAGGCCATCGCCGACGTCGTCGAGACCGGCACCTCGCTGCGCAACGCCGGACTGGAGATCGTCGGCGAGTCGATCATGAAGTCCGAGGCGATCGTCGTCCGCCGCACCGGCGCCGACGCCGAGGAGCCCAAGGTGCAGCAGTTCCTGCGCCGCCTCCAGGGCGTCCTGGTGGCCCGGACGTACGTGATGATGGACTACGACTGCCGGGTCGAGCAGCTGGAGAAGGCCGTCGCGCTCACCCCGGGCCTGGAGTCCCCGACCGTCTCCCCGCTGCACAACGAGGGCTGGGTCGCCGTGCGCGCCATGGTCCCCGCCAAGGAGGCGCAGCGGATCATGGACGATCTGTACCAGCTCGGCGCCCGGGCCATCCTCACCACGGCCATCCACGCCTGCCGTCTCTGAGGGACGAGGAGGCACACAGAGATGTCCGATCTGCCCGCACTTCCCGTCACTTTCCGGCCGGGCCGCACCCGGGCCGTCCTGCTCACCGCCGGAGCGGCCATCTTCGTGGTGATCACGACCGTGGGGCTGCTGCTGGAGCAGCTCAGCCCCGGCGAACGGGTGAGTTTCGCCTTCACCGGCGCGCTCCTGGCCGGGGTCCTGGTCCTGCTCGCCCGCCCGAAGGTGGTCGCCGACGACTCGGGTGTCACCGTCGTCAACATCGCCGGTCGGCGCCGTCTGGCGTGGGCCGAGATAATCCAGGTCAATCTGCGCCCGGGTGATCCGTGGGTGTTCCTGAACCTCAGCGACGGCACCAGCCTGGCCGCGCTCGGCATCCAGCCGGGCATCGCGAAACAGCAGGCCATCGCCGATGCACGCGCCCTGCGCGCGCTCGTCGAGGCCCGTTCGGTCTCGGGCCCCGAGGGGTCCCCGGACGCACCTCGGGGCTGACTCGGTGACGTCCGCCCTGCCGCATCTGCCGGTGTCTTGATTAATCTGGTTACGGACGCGTTTTCGCTGCGCCTCCGCCCCTGGGTTCCACGACCGGTGCCAGGGGCTCCTGCTACCCGAGGAGTGACTCCCTCCGGCGATGGACGGATCGTCCTGCAGTACCTGCGCCGCCCCCTGCCGACATAGCGCGGACCTGTTCCGCGTATATGCGGAGGCGGCGGCATCATGACCATCCCCTTGCTGCTCCTCGGAGCGGCGTTCCTGCTCATTCTCGCCAACGGCTTCTTCGTCGCGGCCGAGTTCGGCCTGGTCACGGTCGAGCGCCCGGACGCCGAGAAGGCCGCAGAGGAGGGCGACAGACGGGCCCTCAGGGTCGTCGAGTCCCTCAAGGAGCTGTCCTTCCAGCTCTCCGGCACCCAGCTCGGCATCACCATCACCTCCCTGGTCGTCGGCATGCTCGCCGAACCGGCGCTGGCCGGGCTGCTGCGCGGCCCGTTCGCGGCGGCCGGTGTCCCCGGCGGAGCCGTCTCCGGGGTCGCCGTCGTCGTCGGCATGCTGCTGGCCTCGGCGGTCCAGATGGTGATCGGCGAGCTCGTACCCAAGAACTGGGCGGTCTCGCGGCCCCTCCAGGTGGCGCGCTTCGTGGCCGGCCCGCAGCACCTCTTCTCGCGCCTGTTCCACCCGGTGATCGCGGCGCTCAACACGGTCGCCAACCGGCTGGTGCGCGCCCTGGGCGTCGAACCCACGGAGGAGCTGGCCTCCGCCCGCACCCCCGGCGAGCTGGTCTCGCTGGCCCGCCACTCGGCCCGGGCCGGTGCGCTCGAACAGGACACCGCGGACCTCTTCGTGCGCACCCTGTCCCTGGGCGACCTGACCGCACAGCACGTCATGACCCCGCGGGTGAAGGTCAGCGCGCTGCAGTCCTCGGCGACCGCCGAGGACGTGGTGAACCTCACCCGTGCCACCGGCCTGTCCCGCTTCCCCGTCTACCACGAGAAGATCGACGAGGTCGTGGGCATGGTCCACCTCAAGGACGCCCTCGCGGTGCCGTCCGACGAGTGGCTGCGCACCCCGGTGGGCCGTATCGCCCGTCCGGCGCTGCTTGTCCCCGAGACCCTGCCGGTGCAGCCGCTGCTCGCCCAGTTGCGCAACGAGCAGCCGATCGCGGTCGTCGTCGACGAGTACGGCGGCACCGCGGGCGTCGTCACCCTGGAGGACATCGTCGAGGAGCTCGTCGGCGAGGTCCGCGACGAGCACGACGCCACGGACGTGCCGGAACTCGCGCCGGCCCCGCCCGAGGACGGCAGCCCCGCCTGGGACGTCGACGGCGGCTGCCGTGTCGACCTGCTCCGGCGGATCGGCCTGGACGCGCCCGAGGGCCCGTACGAGACCGTCGCCGGCCTGGTCGCGGACCTGCTCGGCCGCATTCCGGCCCCCGGCGACAACGCCGAGCTGCCGGGCTGGCGGCTGGCCGTGCGCCAGGTCGGGCACTACCGCGCGGAGCGGGTCCGGCTGGTCCGCACCGTCTCCATGACCGACCCGGTCCCGGCCGTGGCGGAGGCCGCCCGATGAGCGTGATCCAACTGCTTTTCGCCGCGCTGCTGGTCCTCGCCAACGGCTTCTTCGTCGGCGCCGAGTTCGCCCTCGTCTCCGTCCGCCGCAGCCAGATCGAACCGCTCGGCACGGCCCGGGCCCGCCAGGTGCTGCACGGTCTGGAGCGGCTGCCGCAGATGATGGCCGCCGCCCAGTTCGGCATCACCATCTGCTCGCTGACCCTGGGCGCCGTCGCCGAGCCGACGGTGGCCCGCCTGCTGGAGCCAGTGTTCGCATGGCTCCACATGCCCAGCGGCATGGTCCACCCGCTCGGCTACGTCATCGCGCTGGCGGCCGTGGTCTTCTTCCACCTCGTCATCGGCGAGATGGTGCCGAAGAACCTCGCGATGGCCGCGCCGGAGAAGGCCGCGCTGTGGCTCGGCCCCGGTCTGGTCACCTTCGCCCGGCTGTGCCGGCCGATCACGGTGGCGCTCGGCGCCTGCGCCAAGGGTGTCCTGCGGATCTTCCGCGTCGAGCCCAAGGACGAGGTCGAGGCCGCCTTCACCAGCGTGCAGCTGGGCCGGCTGGTGGAGGACTCCCGCCAGGCGGGGCTGCTCGACCCCGAGGAGCAGGAGCGTCTGGAGGACGCCCTGGAGCTGGGCTCCCGCCCGGTGACCGACGTCCTGCTCCAACGCGAGGCGCTGGTCACGGTCCGCCCGTCGGTCACCTCGGCCGAGATCGTCGCCCTCACCGCCCGGACGGGTTACTCCCGCTTCCCGGTGGCTGCGGACAACGGTGCCTTCCTGGGCTACGTGCACGTCAAGGACGTGCTCGACCTGGAGAACCTCGACGGGCCGGTGCCGCAGCGGGCCTGGCGGCCGATGACCACGCTGCGGGCAGATCTGCCGCTCGACGACGCCCTGACGGTGATGCGCCGGGCCGCCACCCATCTGGCCCAGGTGGCCGACACCACCGGCCGCGTGCTGGGCCTGGTCGCCCTGGAGGACGTTCTGGAACTCCTGGTCGGCGAGGTCACAGACCCGGCCCACCGCACTCCGACTCTCACGTCCCCCCGCCCCACCCCCAGACAGGCCCTCACCGCCTGACCCATCATGGCCACCGGCCCACCCGCTTCACGGGGTGGGCCGGTGGCCGTTGCACCGGGCATCGCCCGCCCCGCCGGGGCGGGTTTCTGTCTTCGGAGGGGTCCCTCGCCTGTTGCACCGGGGGCGCCCCCGAGGGCTGCCCCCCATTGCCCACTGGGGGCCGCCGCACAGCGCCGTCGTGGTGCCGCGCGGCGGACCGGTGCGCCGAGCTTCGTTCACAGGCCGGGGCAGCTCGTCAGCCGGGGGCCGGATCCGGATCCGGGCCCAAGGGCCGGGACTGGTGCCAGAGGTGTTCGTACTGGTGGAGCCAGTAGCGGTGCCACCTCTCGTGGGTGCGGCGGGTGAGTCGCAGGTGCATTCGGCTGGTGACGGCCTCGTTGCGGATGCCGTGCAGTTCCAGGACCAGCCAGCCGTCCCGCTCACCCGGGTCGACGGCCAGCAGGCTGAAGCCGGGGTTGTAGGGGAGCACCCGGTACTCGAAGGTGCCGGTGCGCGGCCAGGAGTCCATCGTGCGGAGCTGCCGGAGCACCGTGTCGAGCGACGGCCGCAGCCGCTGCAGCGGAGCCTCCAGGCTGTCGTCCAGCTGGTGTTCGGCGACCGCGACGGCGTCCGTGGCCGCCGGGTCCAGCACCACCACCCGCACCGACCCCTCCGGCCGGCTCAGCACATGGTGCCGCAGCGCCTGGGACACCTGCGGCGTCAGGAAGTTGACCGCGCTCGGCGCGAACAGCCAGACCGTACGGGCTGTTTCCAGCCGCTTGGCGAGCGGCGGCGAGGCCTCTTGGAGCGCGACCCGGTCCCCCAGCAACTCGTCCCCGGAGGGGACCCGGGTCTCCAGCGCCGACCGGTACACCAGCAGGGCCACCGCAGCGAGCAGCGCCGCCCACCGCAGGTCCACCGGCACGATGTCACCGATGACCGACAGCACGGCGAACACGGCGGCCAGCGCCGCGGCCACATAGACCTCGACATTGCGCAGATGCCTCATCCGGGCCGATGTTTCCGCATGGCGGGATCCACCGCAACTGCCCCGTGCGCGGCACTTGTTGAAGTGGGCGCACCGCTGCCTCCGCCCCCGCCGGTGTGGCATGGTTCACTACACGGCGCGCCCGGCGCACGCGGTCCGGCCGGCGCGGCGGCTCTCCGCACCCCCGAACTTCCGTACCGTCCGGGAACACTCGCGCGACCCGCCAGGAGGCCGGCCATGCTGATCCGGATCGTCTCAGCACCCTGTGTGAGCGCCTATCTCAACCTGGACCACCACTTCGTGGAGCTGGGCGAGGTCGCCGCCCATCTGCGCGACCGCGCCGGACACGAGGTCCGAGTCGTCGACGGCGTCCTGCCCGAGGTCACCTGGGACACGGTCGTCGAGGAGGCGCTGCACGCCACCGGACTCGTCGTCCTGCACGTCACCCTGGACAACACCCTGGAGACGGCCCGTACCATCCGGCTGCTGCGCCAGCTGTCCCCCGGCACCCGGATCGCCCTGTACGGGCGGGGCGCCTACCACCTGCGCCGGCTGTTCCAGCGCACCGACGCCGACTGGATCGTCCTGGAGCAGGACTGGGAGCCGGCGCTCGCCGAGATCGCCGCCCAGGTGGCCGCCGGCGCCGAGCCGGGACCTGTGCCCGGCACCCTGACCCGGACGGCCGGCACCTGGACCCGCGGCCCGGCCGGCGTCCGCCTGGCCGGCGACTGGGAGCTGCCCGCACTGGACCTGCTGCCCGTCGCCGGGTACGCGCGGCTGCCCGCGGACGAGTCGTACCCGGGCCGCGAACCCGAACGGGAGCTCGCGGTCGGTGTGTCGCGCGGCTGCGACAGCTACTGCGGCTACTGCCCGATCCCCGACGTGATGGGCCGCCACGAGTACTTCCGCACCGGCCTGGACACCCTGGCCGGCTATCTGCGCGCGGCCCGTGAGAGCCACGGATACACCGCCGTCTCGCTGTTCGGGGCCAACTTCACCGCCCACCGCGACTACGTCCACGACTTCTGCGCCCGCGTCGGCGCCCCGCGCACCGGGGTCACCTGGAAGTGCGTCACCTCGCACGGCGAACTCGACCCACCGCTGCTGGGCGAGATGGCCGCGGCCGGCTGCACCCGGGTGGCCGTTGGCGTGGAGTCGCTGCTCCCGGACGGCCGGAACCGCTTCTCCGGGCGCATCGGTGCCGAGCGGCTGGCCGACCTGGGCGCCTGGTGCGCGGCCGAGGGCATCCTGCTGATCTGCTTCGTCATGGTCGGGCTGCCCGGCCAGACCCGCCACGAGGTCGCGCTGACCCTGGACACCGTGCGCGCGGCCGGCGCCGTACCCCGCCCGATGACGTACGTCGACTACCGCCGGCTCGCCGCGGCCGAGGACTTCGCCGATGTGTTCTGGGCCAACCGCAAGACGGTGAGCGAGCCGTTCGGCCGCGGCATCCTCTCCATGCGGGACACGGCCCTGGCCGTGCACTCCTGGGAACGCTGGCTGGAGACGGTGGGCCCGGCCGACGGCCGGCCCTCCGGCGAGCGTCCCGCCGCGGCGTCCCGCCGGCCGGCCCCGTGAGCGTCCCCCCGGCCCCGGACCTGGCCCCCACCGGGCCCGGCGGGGCGCCCTGGCCGGTCACCACCTGGTACGGCGCGGTGGAGACCGAGTTCACCGCGGTCTTCGTCCAGGACCTGTGGAGTACGTCGCTGCGCACCGCCGTCGCGCACTGGCTGGGCCCGGCCGCCGTGCACTACGTCGAGGCGATGCCCGGCCGCAAGTACCGCGCCGTACTGCCCTGGCTGACCCTCGGCCGCCCCGGCCGGCTGGCCCACCGCTGTCTGGTGCCGGAGTTGCTGTTCGCGGTCTTCTACTGCCTCGACGACCTGCTCGACCGCAAACGCGTGCGCTACGGCACCGCCACGGCCTACGCGGCCCACGGACGCCGCGAGCTGACCCGCTCCCTGGACGCCGCCCGGCGGGGCGTGCCGCGCTCGGGACCGCTCGCCGGGCTGGCCGGCGCCCTGTGGGAGGAGTGCGTGAGCGGGATGGCCGACGGTCAGTCACAGCGGCACGCGCTGACCCCGGGCGCGTTCTCCTGGGAGCGCTACACCGAGGCGGCCCGGCGGCGCACCGCCTTCGTCGGGCGCGCCTGGGCCGACGTCCTGACCGCCGGCGGCGACCAGCGCGCGGCGGCCTTCGTCACCACGGCCTACCCCTGGTGCGCCGAGGCCGGCCAGCTGCGCAACGACCTGCGCAACACCACCGCCAGGGAGAGCCGCGACGGCGGACTGCGCCACTCCGACCTCGGCGACGGCAGGGTGACCGCGGTCTCGGGACTGCTGTGGCGGCGCGCCGACGCCGCCGACCGGCAGTGGCTCGCCACCCGGGTGTGGGGCCGCGGCCCGCTCGGCACAGAAGCACTCGTCCGGGTGGACCGGATGCTGGAGCACTACGCCGTGCGCTCCCATGTCGCCCTGGCCGCAGGCCGGTTGACCCGCCGGATCCGGGCGGCGCTCGGTGCGATCGAGGACCCGCGGGTGTGTGCGGTGTGGGACGCTTGGATCACCCGGCAACTGGAGGTCGGGGTGCGGCACGGCTACGGCTACGGCTACGGCCGGGGCGACGCCTCCGTCTCCCGCTTCCGGTCCGCCGTCGCGGAGTTGCGCGGCCCCGCCAGGCGGACGGACACCGAGTGATCGACGGACGTACGACCGACGCACGACGAACGGGGACGGTGGACGCGGATGACAGCAGCCGACGGAGTGTTCGGACACCTCGCCGCACGGGCCGCGGAGGGCCGCCTGGCCGTCCTCGTGGGCGCCGGACTGTCCATGGGCGCCGGATACCCCGGCTGGAGCCGGCTCTTCGCCCCGCTCGGGCAGGCGCTGGGCCCGGCGGCCGGTGGCACCCCGCTGCCCGACGACCTGCCCGCGCTGGCCGAGGCGTACGAGGCGGAGTACGGCCGCAACAGCCTCGTCTCCCATCTGCGCCGCGAACTGCGCCGCTCCCTCGCCTACACCGAGGCGCACCGGGCACTGGCCGCCACCGGCCTCAAGGAGATCCTCACCACCAACTACGACGTGCTGCTCGAGGAGGCCCTGCAGGACGTCGCGGGCCCGGTCGACGTCGTCGTACGGGACTCCGACCTCGCCTACACCGCCCCCGCCCGCCCCCGGCTGGTCAAGATGTGCGGCGATGTGCTCAACCCGGAGACGCTGACCGTCACTCGCCGGGACTTCGCGGTCTACGGCGCGGTCAAACCCAGACTCGCCGAGCACGTCCGCGGCCTGCTGGAGAGTCATGAACTGCTGGTGCTCGGCGCCGGCCCGTCCGACCCGGAGTTCAACATGCTCTGGGACCTGGCGACCGCCGGGCTCGGTGAGCACAAACCCGTCGGCTGGGTGCTGACCGCCGACGTCTCGCCCCTGCAACAGCGGGTCGCGCTGACCCGGGGGCTGCGCACCCTGCCGCTCGACGTGACGGACGACGGCGTCACCCGGGCCCTGGCCCGATGGCTGGACGGACTGAGCGCCGCCCATGCCTGACACCCTGCCGGAGTTCGACCCGCACCTCGTCGTCGAACTGGCCCGGGCCTGGGAGGCCGGCTCCCTGGCCGTGGTCCTGGGCCCCGAGTTCGACCGCGAGACGGACGAGGCCGTCCGCACGGCGCTGCTCGCCGAACTCGGTCGCGCCGACGAGTCCTCGCCCCCTCCGCTGGGCCGGCTCACCGAGGAGTACCTGGTCCGCTTCGGCCGCGCCGCCCTGATCACCCTGTTGCGCACCGCAGCACGCCCGGCGGTGCCCGGCGAGACGTCCGTACAGCCCCCGTCCCCCTCCGAAGCGCTCCATGAATGGCTCGCGGCCCGTCCACCGGCCTGCCTCCTGGTCACCTCGCTGTATCCGACGGCCGAACACGGCTACCGCCGCTTCCGACGCCCCTTCCACGTCGTCAAGACCGAGACGGCGATCGCCTTCTGGGACACCGCACAGCCCCAGATCGTCCATCTCTTCGGCTGTCTGGACGCCCCGCAGGACGCCCTGCTCAGCGAACGGGAGCGGCGGGCCGCCCGCTTTCTGCGCCCCCTGCTCACCGCCCGCCTGGCCGACCTGCCCGCCTCGCACACCCTGGTCCTCGCCGGCTTCGCTCCGCACGACCCGGTCCTCGACGAACTCCTGGCCCCCGCCCTGCACTCGCTCGGCGCCTACTGGCGCGGCGCCGTCGTGGTGCTGCCCGAGGCCGACGAGGGCGTGCGCGCCGCCTATGGCGGGCGCCAGATCAAGGTCGTCACCACGGGCGGCACCCCCGCCGCCGTCTACACCCGGGACCTGCTCGACCTGGTCCGCAGCACCGCCGAACGGCAGGGCCCCGAGGCGCTGCGCGGAGAGTCACCGGCCATAAGGGAGTGCGAGGAGCAACTCGGTGTCCTCGGCTGGAGCGCACAGCACTCGGTACGGCTGAGCGACCGCGCCGTGGAGTCCGTCTTCGGCCACCCCACCGAACCCGGGCCGCTCACCGCGCACATCGTGGAGGGCGAGCTGTCGGGCGGCGATGTGCGCCGGCTCGCCGAACGCGTCGGCGGACACGGCCGGGGCATGGCCGTCACCGAGACCAGGATCTCCAACACCGCCCGCCGGCTCGCCGCCGCCGACGACCGGCTCGAACTGCACACACGCCAGTCCCTGCTGGAGCGGGTCCTCGGCGTCGAACCGTATCTGCGCTGGATCCTCGACGAGTACGAGAACGGAACCCAGCGCGGCGCCTATGTGGACCTCCAGTGCCGGCGTCCGCTGTCCGACGCGGTGGCCCCGGTGCGCGGCGACGCCTACTGGCTCGACGACTACGTCGACTCCTGGCTGCGCGAGCGCTCGCACAGCCAGCTGACCCTGCTCGGCGAACCCGGCAGCGGCAAGTCCTGGTACTGCCGGCACCTCGCCTACGCCCTGGCCCGTCGCTGCCTGGACGACCCCGACCGCGGACGTGTCCCCGTGCTCGCCCTGCTGTCGGAGATGCCGGCCACCGGCTCGCTGGAGGACTTCCTGATCGCGCAGATGCGCGGCAAGGGCGCCGAACTCCTCGGCGGCAAACAGTCCTTCCGGTACGCCAACGACACCGGCCGGCTGGTCGTCATCCTCGACGGGCTCGACGAACTGCGCTGGCAGGTCACCCCCGAGCGCGCCCGGCGCACCCTGGCCGAACTCGCCGATCTGGTAGGCCCCCGGAGCAAGATCCTGCTGGCGAGCAGGCCCGGCTACTTCGAACAGGACCGCTCCGCCCTGGGCCCCGGCGGTGCTCCGGGCGCGCCGCCGTCCGGGACCGCGCCCGAGCACACCGCCGGCGTCCCCGGACTCCGGCTCTCGGACGGGTCCACCTTCGAGGTGATCCGGCTCGCCGACCTCGGCTACGAGCAGCGCGTCCAGGCCCTGGTGCGCCGGCTCGGCACCCGGGCGGAACCGGTGCGGCGACTGATCGACGCCAGCAGCGCCCTGACCGACCTGGCCCGGCTGCCCGGTCTGCTCGACCTGATGTCCGTGGTGCTGGCCGTGCCCGGTCGCGAGGCCCCCAGGACCGCCTCGGAGCTGTTCGAGGAGTACGTCACCGTCCTGCTCGGTGGCGCCGAACGCGTCGCCGTCGACGGCGCGGCGGTCCGCGCCGACACCGACCGGCTCGCGGCGCTCGCGGGCCGGATGCGCAGCCGGGCCACCCACTCCCTGCCGTTGTCCGAGGCCCGCGGCATCCTCGGCGTGCCCGAGCCCGCCGCCTCCGTCAGGACGGCCGGGCCGCTGAGCACCGACCCCCGCTGGGAGGCCTTCCTGCGGGTGGCCGCCGACGGCACCGTGCGCTTCCGGCTCAAGACCATGCGCGAGTTCCTCACCGCGCGCAGCCTGTGCACCGCGCTGCGGGCCGGGGACCGGGCCCCGCTGGACGAACGGCTGCTGCTGCCCGAACCGGTCGGCTACCTGGCCGAGCAGCTGGCCTCCGCCGGACTGTCGCCGCTGGACTGGCTGCCCCCGGGCGGGTCGGCGCCGGCCGTCCGCGAGCCCGCCGCCGGACCGGTGGGCTCCCTGGTCGGCGGCCGGCTGCCCGCCAACTGCCTCTCCCTGGCCAACCGCATGGGCGTCTCTCTGGCCGGCCGCTCGCTGCGCGGACTCGATCTGCGCGGCGCCGACCTCCAGGGGGCCCGGCTGGCCGGCGCCGATCTGCGCGACTGCGATCTGCGCTCGGTGCTGCTCCAGGGTGCCGTGGTGACCGGAGCCGACCTGCGGGGCGCCTGGCTGCACGGCGCGATGCTGCACGAGACCCAGGTGGTCTCCGCGGTGGGCATGTTGCCCGACGACGGCGAGGTCGTGGCCGGCACCGCCGAGGGCCTGGTGCAGGTGCTGGACCGGGCCCGCCTGGAAACCGTGGAGAGCATGCGCTGCCCGGGGGTCTTCCGCAACATGGCCCTGATGTCCCACGGCCGCTATGTGGTGGCGGCCGCTCTCGACGGCGGCGTGTATCTGGCGGACCGGGAGAACGGGCAGGCGTTCCTGGAGATCGCCCACCACGGCGCCCCCACCACCTCCGCCGTCGCGGTCGGGGACACCCGGCTCGCCTCGGGCGGCACCGACGGCACCGTACGGCTGTGGACCCTCGACGGCGACGAGGTGTGGCAGATGCGAGTCTCCTCCGGCTATGTGCGCTCCCTCGCCCTGGACCCGGACGCCGGTCTGATGTTCGCCGGCTCCTCCGCCGGAACCGTCGCCGCGCTCGACGCCGTCACCGGCCGGCCCGTCAGGCAGTGGGTGCCGCACCCGGACGCCGGGGTGTACTGTCTGTGCGCGCTGCCGGGCACGGGCCTGGTGGCCAGCGGCAGCGACGACCGCAGGATCCGGCTCTTCGCCCAGGACGACGGCAGCCATGTCGCCGACCTCGCCGTACTGGGGGACACGGTGCTCGGCCTGGTGTACGACGCGGGCACCGGAGTGCTCTACTGCGGCTGCCGGGACGGCACGCTCAGCTCCTGGGACCTGAGGCACCGGGAGCGCAACTGGTCGGTGGGCGGGGGACACGCCGTGCTCTCCGTGGCGCTGCACACCAAGTCCGGGGTGGTCGCGACGGCCGGCGCGGACGGCTGGGTACGCCTGTTCGACAGTGGTTCGGGGGAGCCTCTGGGCGAGCGGCTGGTCGGCCGCCGCTCCGAACCGGACTGGGACGGCGTGGACCTGCGGGGCACCACGGGCTGGCACCGGGAGTGGCTGCGCTTCATGGGCGAGCGCGGCGCGATCCTCGACGACTGACCGCCCTCGGTGGCGGGGGCCGTGCTCACACCCCCGACGGATCCTGGGGCCCCCGTCCCGACAGCACCTCCCCGTACGCCTGCATCAGGTCCGGCAGTCTCAGGGTCGACAGGTCGTCCCGGGTCGGCGTTGCCGGGTACGTCGACAGCCGCAGGTCCCGGTAGGCGCAGCTCTTCTCGTACAGGGTCCGCAGGAACCGGCCGTTGCCGAGTTCGTCGATCCAGCCCTGGTCGACCACGTGCCCGGCGATCGAGTGCAGCTCGTCCCGGGCCTCGTCGTCCCACAGGTCACCGTTCTCCGTGGCGAGCACCTTGCCGATCTCGGTGAGCTCCCCGGGCCGGTACGACGGGAAGTCCACCCGGGTGGTGAAGCGCGACGACAGCCCGGGGTTCGCGGCGAGCAGGCGGTCCATGCCCTCGGGGTAGCCGGCGAGGATCACCACCAGGTGGTCGCGGTTGTCCTCGGCCCGCTTGAGCAGCACCTGCAGGGCCTCGTCGCCGTACGCGTCGCCCTTGCCGTAGCCCGAGTTCGACAGGGAGTAGGCCTCGTCGACGAAGAGCACGCCGCCGATCGCGGAGTCGATCAGCTCGTTGGCCTTGACGGCGGTCTGCCCCAGGTACTCGCCGACCAGGTCCGCCCGCTGCGCCTCCACCAGGTGGTCGCCGCCGAGCAGGCCGAGCGCGTAGAAGACACGGCCGAGGATGCGGGCGACGGTGGTCTTCCCGGTGCCCGAGGGGCCGGAGAAGACGAAGTGGCGTTTGGGCGGCTGAACGGGCAGCCCCTGCCCGGCCCGCAGCCGCGCCATGTTCAACTGTGCCGACAGGGCCTTGACCTGCCGCTTCACCGGTTCGAGCCCCACCATGCGCTCGAGTTCGGAGAGCGCTTCCTCCAGTAACGCCGGATCGGTGGGCCCGGTGGGCAGCGGCACGTCGGCCGCCGGGGTGCGCCGGCGCACCGCCGGATCGGTCACCGACGGCAGCGGACCGGTCACCGACAGGTCGGTCCCGGACAGCTTCAGGTCCCGGCCCTCGGTGCCGAACAGCGGGTCCAGCAGATCCGGGCCGTCCATGATGTCCTGCCCGAGGCCGGTGAGGGTGATCGCGGCGAGGCCGGCCGTGTCCTCGTACCCGTCGCCCTCGGCGATCGCCGCGAGCCGCGCCGAGGTGTCCATGAAGGCCGGATCGACCCGGTGCACCGCCCGGTACAGGGGCAGCGCCGCCGCGCTGCGGCCGGTGCCCTCGAGGGCCCGCGCCAGCCAGTACCTGAGTTCCTTGCGCTGCGGCTGCTCGCTGCGGCAGCGCATCAGCGCGGCCGACAGCAGCGGCTCGGCCTGCCCGTACATCTCCAGGCGCACCCGGGCCATGCCGCCGAACAGTCCGGCCTCGATGCCGAGCAGCGGATCGTCGAGCAGCGTGTCGGTGTGCCGGACGAGCTGTTCCCAGTCCTTGACGAGGTAGGCGCGGCAGGCGTGCAGAAAGCGGACCTGGGCGTCGGCGTCCACCGGCGGCAGCCCGGCCAGCGCGCGGTCCAGCTCGGGGACATGGCGGCCGTCCAGCCAGTGCGAAGCGTGCGCGAGCAGCAGGTCGCGCGGGCTCTCCAGCACGGGCTGCACCCACCAGCCCAGCCAGTACCAGGAGTTGAGGGCGCGGCGGTGCCGGGCGCGCTGTTCGCCGAAGCGTTCGCGGTGCCGGAACATCCTCAGCAGCGCGGTCGTCGTGTCGACGCGCAGCGCGTGCAGGCCGAGCCAGCCGTCGGCCATCCCCGGGTCCAGCCGCACCGCGGCCCGGAACTCCTCCTCCGCCTGCGGATAGGCGCCCATGGTGTAGGCGTCCACGCCTCGCAGCCACGCGAGGTCGGCCGGGGCCTTCGGGCCCTGCGTGCCGAAGTCCATCACGTCCCCCACAAACCGTGCCCCCGAAGGTTCGCCGCCAGGTATCCACCTGACGGCTTCCTGTGGTCGAACCGCTGTATCGCGGACCGGAGTTGCAGGTGCGCGAAGCAGTCGTTCAAAGGTCGCACCGAGGGCATCGTACCTGCGGGGCCGCCGCTCGCCGAAGGGTGCCGCACAGGCCGTTCCGCGAGGTGGCGGCGCACAGGACGCATCCGGTGTGGTGACCGAGGGTGAGCAAATGACGTCGCGCAGCGTCCGGAAAACGCGAAGAGGGCAGAACGAAGCCCCCGATCACGGGGGAACAACCGGGGGCTTCGTGACTGCGGGCGGTGCGCAATGACCGCTCATTGAGAACGTAAGACCTGTACGGCCCCCGGGTCAAGCGGAGTTGAGGGACTCGGGAAAGTAACCCGGCAAGGCCTTCACAAGTTCAGCGCACCGCCGACGGCCCGTCACCGTGGGTGACGAACTGGTCCGGTCCAACGGCCCCGGCAGGCCCCGGCAACACCACGTATCCCTGTGGCAACTGCCGCACCAGAAGATCGGCGAAGGGCCGCGAGGGGTCCTCGGCGAAGTGCCGCCGCTCGGCCTCGACCCACCCGGACCAGAACTCCCGCTGCTCCTCACCGTCGCGCGACCGGCCCCGCGCCCAGGCCTCCTCGCGCGGCAGATCCATCCACAGCAGGTGCGCCAGATGCGGACGCAGCGCCCGCCGTCCGGCGCCCACGCCCTCGACGAGGACCACAGGCGCCGGCGGCAGCGCCCGCGCGGCGGCCCCGAACCGCCGCGCCCGCCAGTCGTAGGGGGCATAGCGCGCCGTCGCCCCCCGCCCAAGGGGTTCGACGACCTCACTCAGCAGCCGACCCTCCCACGCGAACAGCTCCTGATGGCTCGCGACGTCGTCCAGGTGCAGCACGGGCGCGCCGCCCAGCGCCGCGGCCAACTCCCCGGTGAACGTGGACTTCCCGGATCCCGCGTGCCCGTCGACGCCGACCAGCCGCACGGTCCCGCAGGACGGCGGCGCATCACGAAGGAGGGCGGCGAGGGCGCGGATGGCGATTCCCGGTGTGTGCAGAGGGGGCGTGTTCTCCGTGGTCATTCTAGTGACCGCTCCCCGCGCCGCCGGTGGCCGCGGCGGGCCGCGCGGGCGGGCCGCCTGCCCGGCGGCGCGGGGACTCGGCGCAGGTCATGCCAGTGGTGGAGACCAATATTGGTAGGCGTGGCGTATGCCGAAGTGCTGGCAGGAGGCGGGCGTCACGGCCATAGTGGGCGCAGCCACGGACCCGCCCGACTTCGGACTACCTGGGGGTCATCCACCCATGAGCAGAGCCGAACAGCCGTCCCGTAGATCCGTCCTGGCCGTCGCGGTCGCCGCGGCGGCGATGGCGGGTGGCGCGGCCCCGGTGGCCGCCGCGACCACGGCCGCCCCCGCCACCGGCGCCAAGGACGCCGGAGCCGCCCCGGCCCGCCCGGTCGACTACCGCGCCTGGACCACGTACACCGACTGGCGCGCGGGCACGGCCCGCGGCACCCGCGCCGTCGCGGGTGCCCGGCCCGGACTGGAGATCGCGCAGCCCGCGGGCACCACCGACTACACCGACCCGCACACCGGCACGACCGCGACCTGGGAGTACGCCACCTGGACAAGCCCGGTGCACCGGCTGTCCGTGCCGGCCACGGAGGCGGTCGCCTCCTGGAACGCGCACACCCCGGCCGGCACCTGGATCCAGGTCGAACTGCGCGGCACGTACTCCGACGGCACGGACACCCCCTGGTACGTGATGGGCCGCTGGGCGGCCGGCGACCAGGACGTCAAACGGACCTCCGTCGACGGCCAGAGCGACGGCCGCAGCACCATCTGGACGGACACCTTCTCCCTGGACGCCCCGGCCTCCGGGCTGCGTCTCACCTCCTACCGGCTGCGGCTCACGCTCCACCGCAGGCCCGGCACCCGGCTCACGCCCACCGTCTGGCGGATCGGCGCCATGGGCTCCGACGTCCCCGACCGCTTCACCGTCCCGGCCTCCGCCCCCGGCGTGGCCAAGGAGTTGACCGTCCCGCGCTACTCGCAGTCGATCCACTCCGGCCAGTACCCCGAGTACGACAACGGCGGCGAGGCCTGGTGCAGCCCCACCTCCTCCCAGATGATCATCGAGTACTGGGGCGGACGGCTCACCCCCGAGCAGTTGTCCTGGGTCGACCCGTCCTACGCCGACCCGCAGGTCTGCAACGCGGCCCGGTACACGTACGACTACCAGTACGAAGGCTGCGGCAACTGGCCGTTCAACGCCGCCTACGCGGCCACCTTCAAGGACCTCCAGGCAGTGGTGACCCGGCTCGGCTCGCTCACCGACCTGGAGACGCTGATCGCGGCCGGCATCCCGGCCATAACGTCCCAGTCCTTCCTCAACACCGAGCTGACCGGCGCCGGTTACGGCACCAGCGGCCACCTCATGACCGTCATCGGCTTCACCGCCGACGGTGACGTGGTCGCCAACGACCCGGCCTCGCCGAACGACGCGGCGGTACGGCGTGTCTACCGGCGCCGGGAGTTCGAGAACATCTGGCTCAGGACCAAGCGCTACAACGCCTCCGGCAAGGTCGCCTCGGGCTCCGGCGGCATCTGCTACCTGTACTTCCCGACCCACCTCACGGGCCACCAGCGCAAGGCGCTCGCCGCCGTGGGCGTGAGCTGACCGGAACTCCGCGCCTGTACGAAGGCCCCGGGCGACCGGGGCCTTCAAGGCGACCTGCCTCCGGGCCATGCCGGCCTGCCATACTGCGGTTGTCCGACCGCCAGTTGGAGGCCAGGGTCGAATTGAACATCAGTCAACCGCGTGAGACCGCCCGCCCCCAAGCTCTGGGTGAGACCGTCCGCCCCCAAGCTCTGAACTCCGTTCGGGCAGGGGGGACCCCCAGCCGGGTGCGCGGCACCGAGCGCTCCGAGGGGCGTCGCGCCGAACTCCTCGCCGTCGGACGGAGGTTGTTCGCCGACACGTCCTACGACGCCCTCTCGATGGACGACATCGCCCGGCAGGCCCATGTGGCCAAGGGACTGATCTACTACTACTTCCGGTCCAAGCGCGGCTACTACCTGGCGATCATCGAGGACTCCGTCGCCGACCTGGTCAGCTCCGCGGCGCGGGGCCTGGAGATGCCGGCCGTGGACCGGGTGCACCGCACCATCGACGGCTACCTGCGCTATGCGGAGCTCAACCAGGCCGCCTACCGCACCATCGTCAGCGGCGGCGTCGGCTTCGACACCGAGGTGCACGCCATCCGGGACGGCGTGCGCGAGGCCATCGTCGCGACCATCGCGGAGGGTGCCTACGGCCGTACCGCCATCGCCCCGGTGGCCCGCATGGGGCTGCTCGCCTGGGTGTGCAGTGTCGAGGGCGCCACCCTCGACTGGATCGGCCGGCCCGGACTCTCCCGGGAGACCGTGCGCGAGTTGCTGGTGAAGACCCTCGGCGGCGCCCTGCGCGCCATCGAGGAGATCGACCCGACCCATCCGGCCCCCGCACCCGCCCGCCGCGACGACTGAGAGACAGGGGCCCAGGAGGGGTGAGGAGGAGAGGCGGAGGGGACCTCGCCCTCCGCCCCGCCCCCTCGGATGCGGCGCTACTTGATCGCCTTGATCAGCTCACCGCTCGCGGTGTCCCCGCTCAGCTCCCAGAAGAACGTCCCGCCCAGGCCCTGGTCGTTCTTGTAGTTCATCTTGGTCGCGATGGTCGCCGGAGTGTCGTAACTCCACCATTGGTTGCCGCACTTGGCGTACGCGGTGCCGCCCACCGTGCCGGTCGCCGGGCACTTGGTCCTGAGCACCTTGTAGTCGTCGATGCCCTGTTCGTACGTGCCCGCCGCCGGTCCGGTCGCCGTACCGCCGGGCGCGGACTGGGTGACGCCGGTCCAGCCGCGGCCGTAGAAGCCGATGCCGAGCAGCAGCTTCGAGGAGGGGATCCCGAGGCCCTTGAGCTTGGCGATGGTCGCCGAGGTGGTGTACTCCGTCTTCGGAATGCCGGAGTAGGAGGTCAGCGGCGAGTGCGGAGCCGTCGGCCCGGCCGCGTCCCAGGCGCCGAAGTAGTCGTAGGTCATGGGGTTGTACCAGTCGACGTACGCCGCGGCGCCCGCGTAGTCCGCCGCGTCGATCTTGCCGCCGCTGCTGGCGTCCGCCGGGATCGCGGCGGTGACCAGCGCACCGCCGAACTTGGCGCGCAGCGCCGCCATCAGGTTCTTGTAGGCCGCGCGGCCGCTGGTGTCGCAGGTGTTGCCGCAGGCGTTGGGGTACTCCCAGTCGATGTCGATGCCGTCGAAGACGCCCGCCCACTTGGAGTTTTTGACCAGGTCGTAGCAGGACTGGGCGAAGGCGGCCGGGTGCTTCGCGGCCTCGCCGAAGCCGCCCGACCAGGTCCAGCCGCCGAACGACCACAGCACCTTCAGACCCGGGTGCTTCTTCTTCAGCTTCAGCAGCTGGTTGAAGTTGCCGCGCAGCGGCTGGTCCCAGGTGTCGGCGACCCCGTCCACCGACTCGTCGGCGGTGTAGGCGCGGTCGGTCGCCGCGTACGAGTCGCCCATGGCGCACTTGCCGCCGGTGACGTTGCCGAAGGCGTAGTTGATGTGGGTGAGCTTCGCCGCGGAGCCGGAGGTCTCGATGTTCTTGACGTGGTACTTGCGGTCGTAGACGCCCCATTCGGTGAAGTAGCCGACCACCTTGGAGCCCGCGGCGGCCGGCTGGGCGGCGGACCGGGTGGGGGTGGCGGTGGCGGTGGCCGTGCCCGCGCCGGCGAGCAGTCCGGCGCCGAGCGCGACGGTACAGGCGGCGGACAGCAGCGCCCGGAGGCGGTGCGGAGTGTGCATCGGTGTCTCCTCGTGGGGGAGAGGGGATCGTGCCGATTGGCATGAACGCGGTAAGCGCTGGTTCGGGCACCCTAGGAGGACTAGACCAGTGTGGTCAATGGTTCGGACCAATTTCGGGCCCCCGGGATTTCTTGAAGTAAGCGGTCGTTAACCGGTGACGAGATGCCTCGGATCGGGCATACTCACAGCGCACAGCCGCTGGTCAGCAGCTTCCGTGACCCGGGATCGCCGACACCGGCTGGCCCGAGAAAGACCCCGGCGGAGCCGCCCCACCCAAGGCGCACATCCGCCGATGTGCCCGAAAGGGAGGAGAGCGTCGCCATGCCCGACCGCGCCCCGCAGCCGGTGGACCGGCAACTGCCCACGGAGGAGGCCCGGGATCTGATCTCGCTCGTCCGCGACATCGCGCAGCACGAGATCGCCCCGAAGGCGGCCGAGGAGGAGGACGCGGGACGCTTCCCGCGCGAGGTCTTCACCCTGCTCTCCCGCTCCGGCCTGCTCGGCCTCCCTTACGACTCCGAGTACGGCGGCGGCGACCAGCCCTACGAGGTCTACCTCCAGGTCCTGGAGGAGCTGGCCGCGGCCCGTCTCACCGTCGGCCTCGGCCTGAGCGTGCACACCCTCGCCTCCTACGGGCTCGCCGCCTACGGCACCAAGAAGCAGCAGGTCGAGCATCTGCCCGCGATGCTGGGCGGCGGCCTGCTCGGCGCGTACGCCCTCTCCGAGCCGGCCTCCGGCTCCGACGCCGCCTCGCTCAGCACCAAGGCGGTCCGGGACGGCGACGGCTGGGTGCTCACCGGGACCAAGTCCTGGATCACCCACGGCGGGATCGCCGACTTCTACACCGTGATGGCCCGCACCGGAGAGCGGGGCCCGCGCGGGATCACCGCCTTCCTCGTTCCGGGCGACGCCGAGGGCCTGAGCGCCGCGGCCCCGGAGAAGAAGATGGGCCTGAAGGGCTCGCCCACCGCGCAGATCCACCTCGACGGTGTGCGGGTCGGCGACGACCGGCGCCTGGGGGAGGAGGGGCAGGGCTTCGCCATCGCCCTGTCCGCGCTCGACTCCGGACGCCTCGGCATCGCGGCCTGCGCCATCGGCCTCGCCCAGGCCGCGCTGGACGAGGCGGTCGGCTACGCCGCCGGACGGCAGCAGTTCGGGCGGCCGATCTCCGACTTCCAGGGGCTGCGCTTCATGCTCGCCGACATGGCGACGCAGATCGAGGCGGGCCGCGCGCTGTACCTGGCGGCGGCGCGGCTGCGGGACGCGGGCCTGCCGTTCGCGCGGCAGGCGGCCATGGCCAAGCTGTTCTGCACGGACGCGGCCATGAAGGTGACCACGGACGCCGTCCAGGTGCTCGGCGGATACGGCTACACCACGGACTTCCCGGCCGAGCGCTACATGCGCGAGGCCAAGGTCCTGCAGATCGTCGAGGGCACCAACCAGATCCAGCGGATGGTCATCGCCCGTCACGTCGCGGGTCCCGAGACCCGCTGAGCTGCGCGAGACCGGCCGGCGGCGCCGCCAGCCGGACCCACTCCGGGTCGTGACGTCCCGGCAGGGTGCGGCCCCGGTCGGCCCAGGTGCGCATCAGGTCGCGGTAGATCGGCGGGTCCGTGGGCTGCGACGGCACAGACGGAACCGATTCTGCGGGCGGCGGCGGCACGAAGACGCGCCGCCGTCGTCCGGCTGCCGGATGCGTGGTGGTCATACCCGGGCAACGCGGAGTGCGGCGGGCAGGTCACCGCCCGGTGGAATCGAGCGTGAGTTCACCGGCGTCCGGGCCTGCGACCTCCGGGGAGCCGGGGGCGCTGTTCGGGCACCACGGCGGCCTGTGCGCCCCGGCCGTGGTGCGCGGACGGACGCGGGTGCCACGCGGGTGCCCGGCGGTGCGGCGCCGCTCAGGCGGCCAACCGGCGCAGCTGCGGCACGCGCATCGGGCGGGAGCCCGGGCCGCCGACGTGCGAGAAGGGCTGCATGCGCCAGTCGAGGCTCTGCGGGAGCGTCAACAGCAGCGCGGTGTCCTGCTCCTGGGGGTCGGCGGACTCGTCCGCGGGCCGGGCCTCGGACGCCCAGCGCCCCGTACCGGCGCAGACCGTGAGCCCGAACGGGTTCCACGGCGAAACGCACAGCGCGTGCTCCGGCAGTACCTCCTCGTCCGCCAGCAGGGCGATGGGCTGCGCGCACTCCGGGCAGAACACCCGGTACATCTCGAAGGTGTCGTAGGCGTCGGATTCCGCGCCGTCCACGTCGTCGTCGACGTCGGGTTCCAGGTTCTCCGGCTGGAACTCGATGACCGACTGGCGTCGCCTGGGCACAGAACGACCAGGGCGCTTGAGACTCTGCATGGGATTCTCCCCCTAAGGCTGGGCCGTGAAGGCGCTGCGGCCTCGACCACAGCAAGCACTTCCCGTCCGCTCTCGCCGGTAATCACGAGAACATCACGGAGAGGCTTCGGGGTGTGTGGTGTTGGTCACATGTCGCTCGCAGGTGCCCGCCGTGGTGGGTTTGTCCGCCGGTGGGACACGACCCGGGCCGCTCGGCTGTCCCGGGAGATCAGGCGCACTGTAGGTTCTTGCGCCATGGAGGAGCTGGACCGACAGATCGTGCAGCTGCTCGTCAAGGACGGGCGGATGAGCTACACCGACCTGGGCAAGGCCACCGGTCTGTCCACGTCGGCCGTGCACCAGCGGGTGCGGCGGCTGGAGCAGCGTGGTGTCATCCGCGGCTACGCCGCCGTCGTCGACGCCGAGGCGGTGGGGCTGCCCATGACCGCCTTCATCTCGGTCAAACCCTTCGATCCCAGCGCCCCCGACGACATCGCCGACCGGCTGGCCGGCGTCCCCGAGATCGAGGCCTGCCACAGCGTCGCCGGCGACGAGAACTACATCCTCAAGGTCCGCGTCTCCACCCCGCACGAGCTGGAGGAGCTGCTGGCCCGCGTACGCACGTTGGCGGGCGTCTCGACCCGTACGACGGTGGTCCTCTCCACCCCGTACGAATCCCGCCCGCCCCGTATCTGACCCGATCCGGCGCAGAAGACACGTCCCGGGGCGCGGGGCGGGCTCGCCGGGGGCGCCTGCGGTGGAGTTCCGGGGCGTGTCCGGGTGACCTGCGTGCCGGAGGGTTCGGGGCAGGCGGGAGACTGGGGGGCATGAGTGAGCGTGCTGCCGAGGTCCGGACCGTCCTTCTCCGGAGGGGCGAGGTCCACAGTCCCGCCGACCCGTTCGCGACCGCCATGGTCGTGGAGGCGGGCCAAGTGGCCTGGGTCGGCTCGGAGGGGGCGGCCGACGCCTTCGCCGACGGTGTCGACGAGGTGGTCGACCTGGACGGCGCCCTCGTCACCCCGGCGTTCACCGACGCCCATGTGCACATCACCGCCACCGGACTCGCGCTCACCGGTCTCGACCTGTCCGACGCCCCCTCTCTGGAGGTGGCGCTCGCCCGGGTACGGGACTTCGCCGCCGCCCGCCCGGACGACCGCGTCCTGCTCGGCCACGGATGGGACGCGGCCCGCTGGCCCGGCGGACGTCCCCCGGCGCGCGCCGAACTCGACGAGGCCACCGGCGGCCGGCCGCTCTACCTCAGTCGTATCGACGTGCACTCCGCGGTCGTCACCACGGCGCTGCTCGACCTCGTACCGGAGATCCACGGGCCCGTGGACGGCCCGCTGACCGCCGACGCCCACCACGCCGTACGTGCCGCCGCGTTCGCCGCCGTCACCCCCGCCCAGCGCGCCGAGGCGCAGCGCGCGGCGCTCGCCCGTGCCGCCTCGCTCGGCATCGGATCGGTGCACGAGTGCGGCGGCCCGCGCATCTCCTCCGAGGACGACTTCACGGGTCTGCTGCGGCTCGCCGCCGAGGAACCCGGCCCCCGGGTCGTCGGCTACTGGGCCGAGCAGGACGTCGACAAGGCGCGCCGGCTGGGCGCCGCCGGCGCCGCCGGTGACCTCTTCGTCGACGGCTCCATCGGCTCGCACACCGCCTGCCTGCACGCGCGCTACACCGACGCCGCCCACACCGGCACCGCCTACCTGGACGCGGCCGCCGTCGCCGCCCACGTGGCCGCCTGCACCGAGGCGGGCCTCCAGGCGGGCTTCCACGCCATCGGCGACGCCGCCGTCACCGCGGTCGTCGACGGAGTGCGTGCCGCCGCGGAGAAGGTCGGCCTGGCCCGCGTCCGCGCCGCCAGGCACCGCGTCGAGCACGCCGAGATGCTCACGCCGGAGACCGTCGCCGCCTTCGCCGAACTCGGTCTCACCGCGTCCGTGCAGCCCGCCTTCGACGCTCTGTGGGGCGGCGAGGAGGGCATGTACGCCCAGCGCCTGGGCGTCGAGCGGGCCCGGACGCTGAACCCCTTCGCGGCCCTGCTGCGCGCCGGCGTCCCCCTGGCCTTCGGCTCCGACAGCCCCGTTACCCCGCTGGACCCGTGGGGCACGGTCCGGGCGGCGGCCTTCCACCGCACCCCCGAGCACCGCGTCTCCGTCCGCGCCGCGTTCACCGCGCACACCCGCGGCGGCTGGCGGGCGGTCGGACGGGACGACGCGGGCGTCCTGGTGCCCGGCGCCCCCGCGGACTACGCCGTCTGGCGCACCGGCGATCTCGTCGTCCAGGCCCCCGACGACCGGGTCGCGCGCTGGTCGACCGACCCGCGCTCGGGAACGCCCGGGCTGCCCGACCTCACCCCGGGCGGTGACCTGCCCGTCTGCCTGCGGACCGTGGTGGGCGGGCGGACGGTGTTCGTACGGCCGGGCGAGTGATCTCCCGGGGACGCGCTGCGCCGCCCGGTGCCCGCCGCTGGGTCGCGCGACCTGCGCATCCTCTGCCCCGACCCGGCGCTCATGGACGTTTGTACAGGTCAAGGCACTGGTTGACAGGCGACGGCAGCGGGCCGATAGGTTCTGCCGGGTCCACCACCGGACGCCCGGCCGGGGAACTTCCGTACCCGCGTCGCGGCGCCGCTGCGTCAGGGACGGTGTGCCGCACCGGGTCACCGTCGCTGGGAGCCAGGCTCAGCGCCCGCGTCCGCGGGGGAACGTTCCGGACGGTCGGCAAGGTGTGACCCGGGTGGGGCCCGGGCGCTCAGTAGACAACGGCTTTCGGTAGACCCGCAGCCAGCGGGTCCCAGGTCGGCCCGAAGGGCGCCGGGCCCCCATCCGCCGGACGGGCGGATCCATGACACGATCGAGGCGTGGGCGCTTACCCCGCTCTTGCCGAATCGACACCCCCGTACGCCTGCGATGTCACGTCCTCGCAGGCCGGGGCCACTATGGTGGTTCCCTGCTTACGGACATGAAGGGGCAGTAGTGAACGACGGCGACGGCACCCCCGCGGCCGGCTCCCGAGCCCGGGACAGGCGACTCGGCCCGCTCGGCACGGCCTTGGTGATCATTCCGACCTACAACGAGGCGGAGAACATCAAGACGATCGTGAGCCGGGTGCGCACGTCCGTCCCCGAGGCGCACGTCCTCGTGGCAGACGACAACAGCCCCGACGGCACGGGCAAGCTCGCCGACGAGCTGGCGGCCGATGACGGGCACGTGCACGTGCTGCACCGCAAGGGCAAGGAGGGCCTCGGCGCCGCCTACCTCGCGGGCTTCCGCTGGGGCCTGGAGCGCGACTACGGCGTCCTGATCGAGATGGACGCCGACGGCTCCCACCAGCCCGAGGAACTGCCCCGGCTGCTGACCGCCCTCAAGGGCGCCGACCTGGTCCTCGGCTCCCGCTGGGTGCCGGGCGGACGCGTGGTGAACTGGCCGAAGTCCCGCGAGTTCCTCTCGCGCGGCGGCAGCACCTACTCCCGGATCGCCCTGGACCTCCCCCTGCGGGACATCACCGGCGGCTACCGCGCCTTCCGCAGGGAGACGCTGGAGGGCCTGGGCCTGGACGAGGTCGCCTCGCAGGGCTACTGCTTCCAGGTCGATCTGGCCCGCCGTGCCGTGAAGGCCGGCTACCACGTCGTCGAGGTCCCCATCACCTTCGTGGAGCGCGAGCACGGCGACTCCAAGATGAGCCGCGACATCCTCGTCGAGGCGCTGTGGCGGGTCACCGCGTGGGGCGTGGGGGAGCGGGTGACCAAGATCACCGGCCGGGGCGACAAGCCCCGGGCATAGTGCTTATCCGGGATTGAGCAGCCGCCAGGCACACTGGGAGCATGACGACTGGCGCTCCGACCTCTTCGTACTCCGCCCGGCCCCGGCGTTCCCGGCCCCGCCGGTACCTGCCACTGAGCCTCGCGGTGTGGATCGTGCTGGAGATCTGGCTGCTGACGGTGGTCGCGGGAGCGGCGGGCGGGTTCACGGTCTTCCTGCTGCTGGTCGCCGGCCTCGTCCTCGGCGCCGTGGTGATCAAGCGGGCGGGCCGCCGTGCCTTCCAGAACCTCAACGAGGCGCTCCAGCAGGGCGGCGCCCCCTCCGCGCGCCGCGGTGGCAACGGCCTGATGATGCTGGGCGGCCTGCTGCTGATGATCCCCGGCCTGATCTCGGACGCGGTGGGCCTGCTCCTGCTGCTTCCGCCGGTCCAGCAGACCGTGAGCCGCTACGCGGAGCGGACCGTCGACCGCAGGCTGCGTGAGGCCACTCCCGGCACGCTCGGCGACGCCTTCCAGCAGGTCCGCATCCACCGCCCCGACGGCAAGGTGGTCCAGGGCGAGGTGATCAGGGACGAGTCGGCGGACGCGGCAGGGCCGGCGGACGCGTCAGGGGAGCAGCGCCCGCCGCTGACCCGGTGACGCGACGCATCGCGCCACTCGTGCCACCGAGAACGAGCATGGCAGCGGGCGCCGTACGTGAACGTACGGCGCCCGCTGCCATGCTCGGCGTCCGTGGCGTGCGCTGTGAACCGGCCCGGCCCCCGGCGGGACTACGCGCTCTTGCGGCTGTCCCGGGGATGGACGGCGATGTTCATCGCGCCGGACCGCAGCACGGCGAGACGCTCCTCGAGGACCTCTTCGAGCTCCTCGCGGGTACGCCGCTCCATCAGCATGTCCCAGTGCGTACGCGCCGGCTTCGCCTTCTTCTCCTCCGGCCCGTCGCCATCCACCAGGAGTGCCTGGGCCCCACAGACCTTGCACTCCCACTCCGGCGGGATCTCCGCCTCGACCGAGAAGGGCATCTCGAAACGATGTCCCTTCTCGCATGCGTACTCCACGGCCTGGCGCGGAGCCAGGTCGATACCGCGGTCGGTCTCGTAGCTGGTCACCACGAGGCGCGTGCCGCGAAGAGCTCGCTCACTCATGAATCGTGCCTCCCGGGCTTGTCGCCCACAGGACAGGTGTCGCTGTCGTCGTCATCCGGTCAACGTCCGGTCGGCGGTAAAGATTCCCGTTCCGATGTCCCGTTCCGGGTCATGCGTCGCCGTCGTAGCCGCAGCCTTGTCAACCAGTGCAGTACCCACCGGCGCCCGGTTTGTCACATCCGTTAGGAGATGTCACCCAGCGTTTCGGCATCTTTGACGCGCAGTAACGGTACGCCTGGCAGGCCAAACGCGTACACTACCGCCCTTTCGCCTTGAGCGCTAAATCCGATCCGGAACGGGGTTGCCCGCGTCGCCGATCGCACGGCGCACCGGAACCCGGGCGAGCAGCACGAACCCGATCGCGAAGAACGCCACCAGCGAGATGATCGCGTCCCGGTAGCTGCCGGTCAGCTGGTAGGTGATCCCGAACAGCAGTGGGCCAAGCCAGCTCATGCCCCGGTCGCTCATCTCGTACGCCGAGAAGTACTCGGCCTCCTTGCCGGGCGGGACCAGGTGCGAGAACAGCGACCGGGACAGGGCCTGGCTCCCGCCGAGGACCAACCCGATACCGGCCGCCAGCACGAAGAACCACATCGGCGCCCCGGCGGGCAGGAAGTACCGGTCGCCAGGATCACCGCCCACGCGGCCAGCGAGCCGAGGATCGTGCGCTTGGCCCCGTACCGGCGGGCCAGCCGTCCCATGCCGAGCGCCCCCGCCACCGCCAGCACCTGCACCATCAGCACCGCCGTGATGAGCGTCGACTGGCTCAGGCCCAGCTCCCGCGAGCCGTACACCGAGGCCTGCGAGATCACCGTCTGGATGCCGTCGTTGTAGACGAGGTAGGCGAGCAGGAAGGACAGGGTGAGCGGTTTGCCCCGCATGTCCCGGATAGTGGAGGCGAGTTGGCGCCAGCCGTGGACCCGCGCCGCGGCGGGGGTGGCGCGGCGGTCGCGCAGCCGCTTCAGCGGGACGAGTGTGAAGAGGCCCCACCACAGACCGGCCGAGGCCAGGCAGATGCGCACGGCCGTCGACTCGGAGACGCCGAAGGAGTCGTGGGCGGTGAACAGGACGAGGTTCGCCACCAGCACCAGTGAGCCGGCCGCGTAGCCGAAGGCCCAGCCGCGCGAGGAGACCGCGTCGCGCTCCTCGGGCGGGGCGATCTGCGGCAGATAGGAGTTGTAGAGGACCATCGAGACGGCCACCGACGCGTTGGCGACCACCAGCAGCAGACCGCCGAGCAGATAGCGGTGGCCGTCCAGGAAGAACAGGCCCGTGGTGGCGCCGGCGCCCCCATAGGCGGCGGCCGCGAGGAGCGGCTTCTTGCGGCCGGTGCGGTCGGCCGCCGCGCCGGCGACCGGCATCAGCACGATCGCCACGATGACGGACGCCGAGACGCAGTACGCGAAGAACGACCCCGCCCGCACCGGGATGCCCAGCGGGTGCACGAACCCGTCCGCGTCCGCCGCCGACTCGGCGACCGCCGTGAGGTAGGGGCCGAGGAAGACGGTGAGCACGCTCGTGGAGTAGACGGAGCACGCCCAGTCGTAGAAGTACCAGCCGCGCTGCTCGCGGCGCCGGTCGGCGGCCTCGTCGCCGGCCTGCCCTGCCCGCACGGTGTCACTGCCCACCCGTGCCCTCGCTTCCCCGCTGGTTCCCCGGTTGCCGATGGTCCGCGAAGGCGAGCGGAGGTGCGTCGGGCCTCAGGCCCAGACGCCCCGGTCCTCCATGACCTTGCGCAACGTGTCGATGTGATCCGTCATGATGCCATCGACACCGAGGTCAAGGAGCCGGTGCATCAGCGCGGGTTCGTTGATCGTCCACACGTGCACGTGCAGCCCGCGCGCGTGGGCGGTGCGCACGAACCGCCGGTCGACCACCGGGACGCCGTACTGGGAGACGGGCACCTGCGCGGCCACCGCGGACCGGCGTGGCACCGCCGGCAGGCCCCAGGAGCGCAGCCGCAGAGCCAGTACCCCGCGGGTGCCGTACGAGGTCGCGAGGCGGGGCCCGGCCAGGCGCTGCGCCCGGACCACGCGCGCTTCGGAGAACGAGCCGACGCATACGCGGTCCCAGGCGTTCGTCCGCTCGATCAGGTCCAGCAGGGGGCGCAGGGCGGGCTCCGCCTTGACGTCGACGTTCCAGCGGACCTCGGGGAAGTTCTCCAGCAGCTCCGCGAAGAGCGGCACCGGCTCCCGGCCCGCCACGCGCGCCTGGCGCACGTCCTCCCACGGCAGGTCCGCGATCCGGCCCGCGCCGTCGGTCACCCGGTCCAGGGTCGCGTCGTGGAAGGCGACGAGCCGGCCGTCCGCCGTGGCGTGCACGTCGGTCTCCATGTAGCGGTAGCCGAGTCCGGCCGCGTGCCGGAACTGTGCCACGGTGTTCTCCAGCCCGTCGGCCGCCCCGCCGCGGTGCGCGAACGGGATGGGTCCCGGGTGGTCGAGGTACGGGTGGCGTACGGGCGTGGTCACGGACGCAGTATCGCTCGCTCGGGTGTCCCGGCGGCAACGGGCTTGTCTCCGGGCGGCGCCGGAACGGCGAACACACGCAGGAAGAGCTGGGCCAGCGGGCCGATGGACACCGCGTACAGCACCGTGCCGACGCCGATCGTGCCGCCGAGGGCGAAGCCGGTGACCACGACCGCCACCTCCACGGCCGTCCGCATCAGACGGATCGAGCGGCCGGTGCGCTGGTGCAGCCCCGTCATCAGTCCGTCGCGGGGGCCGGGCCCGAAGCGGGCGGCGATGTAGAGGCCGGTGGCCACTCCGTTGAGCACGATGCCCGCCAGGAGCAGCGGAACCCGGACGGCCAGTATGCGGGCGTCGGGCATCAGGGCGAGGGTGCCGTCCAGGGCGAGGCCGACGACGAAGACGTTGGAGACCGTGCCCAGGCCGGGACGCTGGCGCAGCGGGACCCACAGGAGCAGCACCACCGCGCCGATGATGATCGACACCACGCCGATCGTCAGGCCCGTCAGTTCGGACAGTCCCTGGTGCAGCACGTTCCATGGCTCCAGGCCCAGGCCCGCCCGGACGAGGAGCGCGGAGCTGGCGCCGTACAGCGCGAGGCCGACGTAGAGCTGGATCAGTCGTCGCCCGAGGCGGGCCGGTGTGGACAAAGTTGTCCCCCCTGGTGGTGGAAGTGGCCTGGTGGATGACACTCTGTGGCGTGGGGAGAATATCCATCCATGGCCAATTCGATGAAGGTGGACTGGTCGTCATGACGCAGTGGACCTCTGCGGTGGGCGCCGCGCAGCTCGCTCGGCTGCTCAAGTCCCAGCAGGACCGCCCGGCGGGCCCGGGCTCACGCCGCCTGCCTGCCTACCGCGCGCTTGCCGACGGTATCCGGCTGCTGGTGCTCGAAGGCCGTGTCCCGGTGGCCGCCCGGCTGCCCGCCGAGCGCGAACTCGCCCTGTCCCTCTCTGTCAGCCGCACCACGGTCGCCGCCGCGTACGAGGCCCTGCGCACCGAGGGCTTCCTGGAGTCCCGGCGCGGCGCGGGCAGCTGGACCGCGGTGCCGGCCGGTAATCCGCTGCCCGCACGCGGACTGGAGCCCCTGCCGCCGGAGGCACTGGGCTCGATGATCGACCTGGGCACCGCGGCCCTGCCGGCGCCGGAGCCGTGGCTCACCCGCGCCGTGCAGGGCGCGCTGGAGGAACTGCCGCCCTACGCCCACACCCACGGCGACTATCCCGCCGGGCTGCCCGCACTCCGTTCGATGATTGCCGAGAGGTACACCACGCGCGGGATCCCCACCATGCCCGAGCAGATCATGGTGACGACCGGCGCCATGGGCGCCATCGACGCCATCTGCCACCTCTTCGGCGGCCGCGGCGAGCGCATCGCCGTCGAGTCGCCGTCCTACGCGAACATCCTCCAGCTGATGCGGGAGGCGGGCGCCCGGCTCGTGCCCGTGGCCATGGCCGAGGGGCTGACCGGGTGGGACCTGGACCGCTGGCGTCAGGTGCTGCGCGAGGCCGCGCCCCGGATCGCCTACGTCGTCGCCGACTTCCACAACCCGACCGGCGCGCTCGCCGACGAGGAGCAGCGGCGCAGGCTGGTGGAGGCGGCCCGCTCGGCGGGGACGGTGCTCGTCGTCGACGAGACGATGAGCGAACTGCACCTGGAGCCGGGGCTCGCGATGCCGCGGCGGGTGTGCGCCTTCGATTCGGCCGGATCCACGGTGATCACCGTCGGCTCGGCCAGCAAGGCCTTCTGGGCCGGGATGCGCATCGGCTGGGTGCGCGCCGCCCCCGACGTGATCCGCAGCCTGGTCGCCGCGCGGGCCTACGCCGACCTGGGCACCCCCGTGCTGGAGCAACTGGCCGTGAACTGGCTGTTCAGCACCGGAGGGTGGGAGGAGGCCGTGGCGGTCCGACGGGACCAGGCCCGCGACAACCGGGACGCCCTGGTCGCGGCGGTCCGGCGCGAGCTGCCCGGCTGGGAGTTCGAGGTCCCCGCCGGCGGCCTCACGCTGTGGGTGCGCACCGGCGGCCTGTCGGGCTCCCGCATCGCCGAGGCGGGCGAGCGGGTGGGCGTCCGTGTTCCCTCCGGTCCGCGCTTCGGCGTCGACGGCGCCTTCGAGGGCTATGTCCGCCTGCCGTTCACGGTCGCGGGCGCGGTGGCGGAAGAGGCGGCGACGCGGCTGGCGGCGGCGGCCCGGCTGGTGGAGGCGGGGGGCTCCGGCGGGGGCGAGTCCCCTCGCACCTTCGTCGCCTGAGCGCTGCCCGGGCCCGGTGGGCCGGCTCGGGGCGGCGCGCCTTGCCTCCGTTTGCGGCTTCGCGGTTCACGAGGGCTCCGGCGAAGGTGCTCACGAGGGCTCCGCGATCGCTTCCGTCACCGCCTCCGTGGGCTCCGCGACTGCTTCCGTCACCGCTTTCGTGGGCTCCGCGACTGCTTCCGGCATCGCCTCCGTGGGCTCCGGCACCCGCTCGCCGTCGGCCGGCGTGGTCTTCGGCGGCAGAAGATCCAGCACGGCCTGCCGGTGCGCGTCGCTCGTCGCGTCGTCGTAGGGGTCGGGTGTGAACGGCACCTGGAGCCGGTGGACCGGCTTCGTCCCCAGCCGGGCGTACCCGCGTCCGGCCGGGACGACGGGCAGCGGCGTCGTGTGCGGCGGCGCTCCCAGCACCGCCTTGAGCTGCTCCGCCGTCGCCGACCCGAGGACCACACGCGCGCGTGTGTGCTGCCGTACCGCGTCGCTCAACGCCTCCGCGCTGTCGAACTGCTCGGCCACGACGACGGCCACACTGACCGCCCGTCCGTGCCGCAGCGGCATCTGGAGCAGCGCCTGCGGGTCCTTGCGGCCGTCCGTGGCGGCCAGGTGCGTGAACGCGGTCGGCCGGTCGAGCAGCAGCCACAGCGGTCGCTTGGTGTCCTCCGGAGGCGGATGGCCCGCCTGCCGCGCACGGTTGACGGCGATCAGCCTGCGCTCGGTCTCGGTGGCCGCCCACTCCAGGCTCGCCAGCACCCCGGCCAGCCCGCACTCCACCGCGAGAACCCCGTCCCGGCCGGTCAGGCAGGCGAACTCGCCGGTGCCGCCGCCGTCGACGATCAGCACGTCGCCGTGCTGGAGGGCCTGGAGCGCGATGGAGCGCAGCAACGTCGAGGTGCCGCTGCCGGCCTGGCCCAGGGCCAGCAGGTGCGGCTCGGTGGAGCGCAGACCCGTGCGCCAGACGACCGGCGGTACGTCGCGCTGCTCCTCGCCGTAGCCGAGGGGGAGCGTGCGCTGGACCTCGGTGGGGTCGGTGAAACCGAGCACGGTCTCGCCCGGCGCCGTGACGAAGCGCTGCGCGGCGATGTCCGAGGGCAGCGGGGCGAGCGCGGTGACGGTGAGCTGGTTGCCCTCCTCGTCCCAGGAGAAGAGGTACTCGCGGCCGCGGCCCGCCTTGACGGTGAGCAGGTGCTCGATCCGCGCGCGGGACTCGGTCTCGCCGTCGGTGAAGTACGCGGGGTAGCGGATCAGCAGGTGGCGCACGCGTCCCGAGTCGTCGAACTCGAAAGTGGGGAACGCCTTCTCCCACTCGCCCCCGTGCGCGTACAGCGGTGCCGGGTCCTCGGCCGCCGAGAAGTAGGGGACCAGGGCCTCGTACAGGGAGGCCAGGCGCTGGATGCGCGACTCGTCGGGGCCCTCGGGCTGTGGCGGGGTGCGGTCGCGGCCCCGCCAGCCCGCCGCCGCCATGAGGACGATGCAGGCGAGCAGCGGCCCGTACGGCACCAGGGCCACGACCAGGATCACCGAGGCGACCAGGAAGAGGAGCGGTCCCCGCCGATCCTTCGGAGTCTCCGTCCACTTGCGCCCCCCGGCCCCGGCCAGTCGGCCCAGACCACGCGAGATCGTGATCAGCGGGTGGAGGACGTCGGTGGCGCCGCCCGCCGCCGTCCGGGCCAGCTCCCGGCCGCGGGAGATCTGTGCGCTGCCGTTGCTCAGGATGCGAGGGAGAGGGCGCCGGGCCACTTCTTGCTCCAGGGGTGCGTGCGGAGGGGGGCGGAATCAGAAATTGAGCCCGCCCAAGAGGCTCGCGACGCTTGCGCCCCCGGCCTTGATGCTCGGGGCCACGCCGGTGCTCGACAGGTAGAAGCCGAAGAGCCCGCAGATCGTCGCGTGCGAGCTCTTCAGCCCGTGGTTGCGGCAGAACAGGAAGACGACGCTGCCGAGCAGCACAACGCCCGAGATGTTGAGGATCATTGTCTCTCTCCTGGTTCACGGGGACAGTCACCATGAGTTCTTCCAGGCTCACAGAATGTATCTATAGGACAAAAGCTGCAACTGGGTGAAATCAAGTAGATTTCCCCCGGTGGGCGGGCTGCTCCGCGCCCGCCGGACACGTCTGCTGCGCTCACCGGGCGCTGTGGTGATCTTTGCCTCGAGCGGTGCCCGACATGTGCCGCCGAAGCCAGTACGCTGGCGATTCACCCGGACGGCGTCACCGCTCGCCGCCGTACCGGCTCGCGCACGACCGCCCCGCTCGCTGTCGTACGCTCCCGCAGTCCCCAGCAGTCGTAGTGAGAGGCGGTCCGGCCGATGAGTGAAGCCCCCGACCCCGAGGTCGTGGAGCTGGCGACCAAGATCTTCGATCTGGCCCGGCAGGGGCGGACCGAGGCACTCGTGGCGTACGTCGACGCGGGCGTCCCGGCCGACCTCACCAACGACCGGGGCGACTCCCTGGTGATGCTCGCCGCATACCACGGCCACGCAGCCGCCGTCCGCGCGCTGCTGGCCCGAGGCGCCGACGCCGACCGCGTCAACGACCGGGGCCAGACCCCCCTCGCCGGAGCGGTCTTCAAGGGCGAACAGGAAGTGATCAAGGCCCTCCTGGAGGGCGGCGCGGACCCCTCCGCCGGCACCCCCTCGGCCGTCGACACGGCCCGGATGTTCGGCAGGACGGAGCTGCTGGAGATGTTCGGCGAGAGCTGATCCCCGGGCCGAAAGCAGCCGCTTCGGCCCTTCTGGCCAGGAACGACACAAATAACGGGGGAGGCGGTACAGGGCCGCCGGATATTTCGGTCGCGGCAGCGCGGACGCCGGGTCATCATGACGTCGTGATTCACGGACGCGATGGCTGGGCAGGTGTTGCCGCACCGCGCGGGCCGTGATCCGGCCCGTATGGGCCACGGACGAGAGGCAGAGGAAGATGGTCTACAGCAAGCAGCGGACGGCGGGCGCCCCGACGTGTTGTCGCGCGGCCAGGTAGTACGAGTTCCCCGGTTGCGTCGACGCTTGATGTGAGGCTGTTTCCCATGTTCGATCCGGTCATAGCGCCCAGCGGTACGCTGCTCGGCCTGCTCCAGCGGGGCCGCGGCGACGGCACGCTGCACGCGCTCACCGCCCCCCGCGCCGAAGCGCTGGCGGCACTGAACCACTGCGTGCTGCTCGACCCACGCCACGACTGGCAGGTGGAGAACCGCTCCCTGTACTACGCCCGGCTCTTCCTCGACCTCGACGGCGAACTGGACCGGATCGAGGAGCACCTCTTCGACCCCGAGGACGCCCTCGACACCGACGAGTCACGCACCGGACTCGCCCTCGCCGTGCTCGGGCACCTCGCCTCCTACGGCAGGCGGGACGCGCTCGCCCTGCTGCGCAGGTACGCCGCCACGGGCGCCAATTGGGCCTGGGCCCTGGACGAACTGGCGCTCAGGGACGACGACGCGGGGCTGCGAGCTCTCGCCGCGCCGGTCCTCGCGCGCTTCGCCACCGACGCCGAGGGCGAGGCGGAGCTGGCCGCCGCGGTGCGCGACGCCTTCGAGCCCCGGCCGTGGCGGCTGTGGGCCGACGACCCGCGCGAGCCGGTCGCCACCCGCGTGCGTGCCGCGCACGAGGCCGGCAGCTTCGACCTCTGGCAACGGCAGATGCGCCCCACCGGACCCCGGCCCGGATGGAGCGTGCAGGCGGTGTTCGAGTGGGCCCAGCAGGGCGCCGAACGCGGCGCGCCCCGCCATGTCCCGGCGGCCCGCTGTCTCACCGCCGTCGCCGGGCCCGAGGACCGGCCCGAGATCCTGCGCGCCGCCCGCGCCGGTACCGACGCGGCCCGCTGTACCGCCCTGCGCTACCTCGCCGACGGCGACGACCCCGACGCCCTGGACCTGATCGAGGCCGCGGTGTCCGACGGCTCGGTTTTCGTGGTGGAGGCCGCTGTCGACGCCTTCGAACGCATGCGCGGGGCCGCCGCCGTCGACCGGGCACGAGGCTGGGTCCACCGCCCCGACCCGCTGGGCGCCGCCGCCGGACGTGTGCTCGCCTGCCGTGGCGCGGTCCGGGACCGCGACCTCGTTCTCGCCGCCCTGCGGGAGGCGGTCCGGGGCGAAGGCCCCGACGCACCCACCCTGTGGACGCTGGTCGACGGCGCCGGCCGGCTGGGCATCACCTGCGCCGCGCCCGTGCTGCGCCACGTCTACCGCGAGACCGCCTCCTCCCATCTGCGCGGCCGGGCCGCCCGGGCCCTGGCCGCCACCGACCCCTCCTTCCCCGCCGGATTCGCCGTCGAATGCCTGTGGGACTGCGAGGAGACCACCCGCGAGATCGCCGCCCGGCATGCCGAGACCGGCGACACGCGCGTCGTCGAGCGACTGCGCCGACTCGCCGCCGACCCGGCCGAGGAGGACGAGGTCCAGACCGCTGTGCGCAGCCGGATCGGACCGGACACGCCCACCGGGTGAACGTCCGGTGACCCGGGGGCCAGGGGCGCGTGGCCGGGGGCCGTCCGGTCCGGCCGCACAGCCCAACGCTCATGGGACGTTCCTCGTCCGGAAAGATCCACGTTGACGCGGGCACGTCCGGCACGGCGACAACACCGGTATGCGTGTCGTCATCGTGACCGAATCCTTTCCCCCCGATGTGAACGGCGTGGCCCACTGCGCGTTCCAGACCGCCCGGCACCTCGTCGATCGCGGTCACGCCCCCCTCGTCGTGGCTCCCGCCACCGCCGCCTCGGCCGGGCCCGACGCCCCCGCGCCGTGCCCCGTCGTGCGCGTCCCCTCCCTTCCGCTCCCGGGCTACCCCCAGGTCCGCGTCGCCCTGCCCAGCAGGCGCGTCGCGACGGCGCTCACCGAGCACCGCGCCGACCTCGTCCACCTGGCCGGCCCCTTCGTCCTCGGCGTCCGCGGCATGGCGGCCGCCACCCGGCTCGGCATCCCCGCCGTCGCCGTCTACCAGACCGACCTCGCCGGCTATGCCCGCACCTACATGGGCGCCGGCGAGGCGGCGGCCTGGCGGCGCATCCGCTCCGTCCACGCCGCCGCCGACCTCACCCTCGCCCCCTCCAGCGCCGCCCAGCAGGACCTGGAGGCGCACGGCGTGCCCCGGGTCAGTCTGTGGGGCCGCGGCGTGGACACCGTCCGCTTCCGCCCCGAGCACCGCGACGAGGCACTGCGCCGCGAACTCGCCCCGAACGGCGAGCTGATCGTCGGCTATGTCGGCCGCCTCGCCCCCGAGAAGCAGGTCGAACTGCTCTCCGGCGTCTGCGGCCTGAACGGCGTACGGGTCGTGGTGGTGGGCGACGGGCCCAGCCGCGCCCAGCTGACCGAGGCCCTGCCGGGCGCGGTCTTCCTGGGCCGTCGCACGGGCGACGACCTCGCGCGGATCTTCGCCTCGCTGGACGTCTTCGTGCACACCGGCCCCTTCGAGACGTTCTGCCAGACCGTGCAGGAGGCCATGGCCTCCGGGGTGCCCGTCGTCGCGCCCGCCGCGGGCGGCCCGCTCGACCTGGTCGCCCACGGTCGCACCGGGCTGCTCGTGCCGCCGCGCGACGCGGCCGCCGTGCGCGACGCCGTGTGGGCGCTGGCCGCCGATCCGGCACTGCGGGCGTCGTTCGCGGCGGCCGGCCGCTCAGCGGTCGAGGAGCGCACCTGGGCGGCGGTGGGCGACCAGCTCATCGCCCACTACGAGGGCGTGCTCGCCGCGCGCCGGACGGCGGTGGCGGCATGACCACGGCGCCGCTCACCCTCGTGCGGCTCGCGAACTTCGTCGCCCCCGCCTCCGGCGGACTGCGCACCGCCCTGCGCGAACTCGGCAAGGGCTACAAGGCGGCCGGCCACGAACCGGTGCTGATCATCCCGGGCGACCGCCACACCGACGAGGAGACCGAGCAGGGCCGCGTGATCACCCTGCCCGGGCCGTTGCTGCCCGGCACCGGCGGCTACCGCGTCCTCACCGACAAGCGGCGGGTGGCCGCCCTCCTGGAGGAGCTCGCACCGGACCGCCTCGAGGTCTCCGACCGCACGACGCTGCGGTGGACCGGCAAGTGGGCCCGGCGGGCCCGGGTCCCCGCCGTGATGGTGTCCCACGAGACCGCCGACGGCGTGCTGCGCACCTGGGGCTTGCCGCAGAACCTGTCCCAGCGCGCCGCCGACGCCCTCAACGTCCGTACCGCGCACACCTACGCGCGCGTGGTGTGCACCACCGAGTTCGCCGAGCGCGAGTTCGTGCGGGTCGGCGCGCGCAACGTCGTGCGCGCGCCCCTGGGTGTCGACCTGGTGGAACGGCACCCCGCGCTGCGGGAGGCGGCTCTGCGCGCCCAGTACGCGCGCGACGACGAGTCGCTGCTGGTGATGTGCTCCCGGCTGTCCGTGGAGAAGCGGCCCGGCAACGCGCTGGACGCGCTGGAGGCACTGCTGCGGCGCGGACGGCGGGCGGTGCTGGTGGTGGCCGGGGACGGTCCGCTGCGGACGCGGCTGGAGCAGCGGGCCCGTGAGCGGGCGCTGCCGGTGACGTTCCTCGGGCACGTCCGCGACCGCGACCGGCTCGCCGCGCTCCAGGCCTCCGCTGACGTGTGCCTGGCACCCGGGCCGGCCGAGACCTTCGGGCTCGCCGCGCTGGAGGCGATGGCCTGCGGTACCCCCGTGGTGGCCAGCGCCTCCTCCGCGCTGCCGGAGGTGATCGGTGCCGCCGGCGACAGCGCGGCGGATCACGGCGAGGCGTTCGCCGACGCCGTGGAGGGCCTGCTGGCACGCCCGGAGCGGGAGCGGCGCGAGGCGGCACGCGCGCGTGCGGAGTGCTTCGGGTGGACCGCCTCCGTGGAGGCGTTCCTCGCCGCACACGACGTACCGGCTCCCGCCCGGCGCCCGTTGCCGGAGGGCGTGGCATGAGATCCCTGCGCTTCGTCGCCCTCGGCGATTCGCTGACCGAGGGCGTCGGCGACCCCACGGGCGACGGATGGCGCGGCTGGGCTGCACTGCTCGCCGGGGGCCTCGCCGAGCAGCCCTCGGCCGTGGAGTTCACCAACCTCGCGGTCAGCGGGGCGCAGACCCGCGACGTCCTGGAGCGGCAGACCCCGGCCGGGCTGGAGCTGCGGCCGGACGTCGTGTCGGTCGTCGTCGGCGTCAACGACACCCTGCGCCGCACCTTCGACATCCACGCGGTGGCCGCCCGGCTCGACCGGGTCTTCGCGGCCTTCACCGGCCGGGGCGCGGTCCTGCTGACGGCCTGTCTGCCCGACCCCGGCGCGATGCTCGGCCTGCCCGGCGCGCTGGCCCGCCCGCTGGCCCGGCGGCAGCGGGCGGTCAACACGGTGGTCCACGCCCTGTCGGAGCGGTACGGCGCCGTGCACCTGCACGCCGACGCGGGCCAGTGGCTGACCGACCGCGCGATGTGGAGCGCGGACCGGCTGCACCCGGGGGAGCGCGGGCACCGTCAAATCGCCGTCCGTTTCCACGCGTTGCTCGCGGAGACGGGCGTGGCGAGCGGGCCCGCGCCCTCGCCCGAGCCGGAGTTCCCCGCGCCCACCAGGTCGGCGAGCCTGTGGTGGCTGGCCACGGCGGGCACCGCCTGGGTGGCCCGCCGCTGCACCGACCTGCTGCCGCAACTGCTCACCCTGGCCGCCGACGAACTCCGCCACCACGCCCGCGGCACGAGCACCCGCCTCGACCTGCGCTCGTCGGCATCGGTATCGGCGGCCCTGGCCGCGCTGTCCGCGCCGGAGGGAGCGGAGCCGGAGGTGGCTTGAGCCGGGAGGGGCTGGGGCTTGGGACGGCCGGAGTCTGGAGCGGCCAGAGCTTGGACCCGGTCCAAGCCGGAAGTGGCCTGAGCCCGTAGCGGCCTGAGTCCGAAGTGGCCCGAGTCCGGCGGCGACCGGAGCCCGGAGCGGCCCGAGCCGGAAGCAACCCGAGCGGGGAAGCCGCCTGCACAAGGTGGGAAATTCGAGCCGGAGCACCCGTACGGGCCGGCCCGGGTGCCGTGCGCCACGGTTCCTGCCCCGTCCCAGCAGGGACCGCGCGGCGCCTTCAACGGCCCCCGAACCGTGCCCCGCCGACCACGTAGCGTACGACCCGCGGTGGCTGACGGGCCCTGCCCTACCTCACCCGCGACCGGCGGATCCTCCGTGCTCTGTGCGAGGGCGGGCGGGACGACGTACCGCGCCGGCCGCGTCCGTGCCGTTTGGGTCGTTGTCGGACCGAGGACCTAATCTGTGCACCGTGACTTCGCCTGCATCGACGGACAGCGTTCCGCCCCAGCTCAGCGCGGGGCCGCGCCCTGCCCAGGGGCCGGCCGCCGACGAGGGGCTGGCGCGGCGGCTGCGCGCGCTCGCCTGCACCGCGCCGCTGCACGACCTGGACGCCCGCAAGGCCAACCTCGCCGGCGAGTACTCGGTGTACGGCATGGCGGAGGTCGCGCTCGCCGCCATCGACCTCGTCACCCTCAACATGGACTTCGACACCGGCGCCGACCACGACCAGGTCGTGGCCCGGCTCGTCCCGCGCGTCGCCGCGCAGGCCCCGCGGCGCCCGGCCGGCGAGCACGAGCGCGTGGCCCGCTGGGTCCTGGAGAACCTGATCAACGTCGGCAGCGTCGACCGCGGCTTCCGCGCGGCGTACGGCACCTTCGGGCCGGACGGCACGTATGTGCGCCGCGACTACGACTTCAAGCTGATCGAGGAGGTCCCCGGCCCCGGCGGCAGCGTCTACCTGCGCACGACGGACGAGGCGGTCAACGTCCTCGTCGGCGCCCTCGACACCGACGTCACCAGCGCCCAGATCGCCGCCGAGGTCAAGCTGGAGGTGCTCATCAGCCGCGGCCGCCTCGCGGACGCCCAGCTCGCCGCCGAACAGGCCCGCTACCGGACCGTGCAGTACTCGGAGACCCTGCGCAGGGCCCTGGAGGCGACCCGGCGCAACGTCCGGGCGGTGGACTGGCTCAGCGCCGTCCCCGACATGATCGCCGAGGCCCTGGACCACGTCGCCGACCGCTACCGGCACGAGAACGCGATCCTGACCAACATCCGCAAGGCGCGCGACGAGTCCGAGGACCCCGAGCACAAGCGGCGCGCCGCCGAGCTGGTCGACATCGTCAAGGACTGCATCCGCAGGCACACCCAACTGCAGTCCCGGCTGCTGGAGGCCGGGCCCCTGTTCCGCGCCGAGCAGGACCGGCAGGCCTTCGCCACCCCCCTGACCACCTCCGGGACCGACCTCTACGGCCACCTGCTCGCGCCCACCCTCCCGCTGCCGCTGGAACGGGCGATCCGGGTCACGGACGCCTTCTTCGCGCGCGGGACCGGGCTGCGCACGCCGGCGTCCGTCCGTGTCGCCGACCTCGTGGACATCCTGCTGACGCCGCCCGTCGAGCGGGAGCACCTGGGCGCCGAGATGCCCGAGCCCGACCTGATCGCCACCCCGGACGACAGCCGGTTCAGCGAGGAGCAGCTCGCGGCCGCCATGGAGCTGCTGGACCTGCCGGCCGACGCGCCGCGACGGCTGTCGGGCCTGCTCGCCGAGGCCCGCGACAAGGACCCCGACCTGCCGTACCTGGTCGCCCTGCTGGCCGTCCACGCGGCCAGCCCCCCGGTCGGCACCGCCTACCGGCAGGGCGAGGAGAAGCTGCTGTTCGCCGTGGACGACGGGACCGAACTGGACGATCAGGAGTTCGGCGGCGCCGACCTCGTCGTCGGCACGGCACTCCTGGACGCGGCGGGCATGGCGGCCGACCGGACGGAGGCGGCGTGAGCCCCGCCGGCAACCGTACGCACGAGCGACACCCCAGCAAGGAGCCCCAACCGTGACCGAGCACGTCGACCGGAGTGAGCCGGAAGCCGCAGGCGCGCCCACGGCGGTCGCCGTCACACCCGCCGACGCCGCCGACGCGGCCCGGCTCGTCGCCTTCGGGCTCCAGCCCAGGCTTCAGCCCGCCCGCGACCAGGAGTACGCCGACCTGCTGCGCCGCCACCGCGAGGACCCGGCGTTCGCACGGCTCGCGGACGCTGTGGCCGCCGGACTCGGGCTGGTCGTCCTTGAGGTGTCCCCGCGCGCCGGGATGGCGGTCACAGCCGCCGAGGACTCGGTGTTCGCCGTCCGCATGGGCGACTACGCGCGCCGTACCGCCGCCGACTCCGGCGACCGCTTCCTGCACGGACTGGCCCACCTCGCGGTGGCCGCCCTGGCGTTCCCGCGCCCCGAGGACCTCGCCGACGACGGCTACATCGGGCGCGTCACCGTCAACGGCGTGGACGCCTTCGTCCGCCAGGCCTGCCGCCGCCTGGAGGAGCGCGCCGAGGAGCGGGGCGAGAACACCGACCCGGCCACGGACGCGCCCGGCCTCGAGGCCGCCTGGCGGATCTGGGCCAGACGCAGCGCGACCGGGGCGACCAAGGACGCACGCCGGCCGGCCGCCTCCACCACGGGCATCGTGGCCAAGGCCCTGGCGTTCCTGACCGACTCCGGGTTCCTCCAGCGCACCGGTGACGAGAGCGGCGGCACGTACCGCACGACGGCCCGCTACCAGCTCCAGGTGCGCGACATGGCGGGCAGCGCCGCCCTGGCCGAACTCCTCGAACTGGGTATCGTCCCGATGGCCGGCGGCGCACCGAGCCTGCTGCCCGCCGAGGACGGCGACGACCTGGACCTGGTGGCCGACGCCGGGCTGCCGTTCCACTCCTGAGGCCCTGCCGCCTCCCGCCGCCCCCGTTTGCAAGAACCCCGCCACCCCCTCAACTGCAAGAAGACTGACGAGAGTCCGCCATGTACGAGCTGTCCCGGGTCCGCCTCTACTCCATCGGGCCCGCCGGTGCGCGCTACGCCGACACCGTGCTTGACCTGCGGGGCGTGGGCGAGCCGGTGCCCGACCCCGCGCCCATCCAGGCGGAGTTCTTCGAGGCGGAGCCGGTCGGACCGCCGCGCCGGCCCGCCCCCGCCGGTGTGCTGTTCCTGGAGAACGGCGGCGGCAAGTCCGTGCTGCTCAAGCTGATCTTCTCGGTGATGCTGCCCGGCCACCGCAACACCCTCGGGGGCGCCAGCTCCGGCGTGCTGCGCAAGTTCCTGCTCGCCGACGACTGCGGGCACGTGGCGCTGGAGTGGCAGCACGTGCAGACCGGCGAGTGCGTGGTCGTCGGCAAGGTCAGCGAGTGGCGCGGGCGCCAAGTCTCCAACGACCCACGGAAGTTCGCCGAGGCCTGGTACTCCTTCCGGCCCGGACCCGGACTCACCCTGGACAACCTCCCCGTCGCCGAGGCCACGTCCGTACGGCCGTCCGCCGAGGGCCAGTCGGGCGCTCGGGGCCGCCGCCGCACCATGAAGGGCTTCCGGGACGCGATCACCGAGGCGGCCAAGACCTACCCGTACCTCGAGGTGCACTTCGAGGAGATCCACGAGCGCTGGACCGAGCACCTGGGCGACCTCGGCCTCGACCCCGAACTCTTCCGCTACCAGCGGGAGATGAACGCCGACGAGGGCGAGGCGGCCGGACTGTTCGCGGTGAAGAAGGACTCCGACTTCACCGACCTGCTGCTGCGTGCCGTCACCGACACCCGCGACACCGACGGGCTCGCCGACCTGGTCAGCGGGTTCGGCAACAAGCTGGGCCGGCGCGCCGAGCTGATCGCCGAACGGGACTTCACCGCGGGCTCGGTCGACCTGCTCGGCCGGATCGTCGAGGCCGCCGAGTCCCGCACCCGCGCGCGTGACGTCCACGCCGCGGCCGAGCGGCGCACCCGGACGCTGGCACGGCGGCTGTCCGCCCGGGCGGTACGGGAGCGGGTCCGGGCCGCCGACCTCGCCCAGCGCGTCACGGCCGCCGCCTACGGCGTCACGCACTCCGAGGGCGCCCGCGAGCGCAGCGCGCTGATCGCCGCCGAACTCGCCTACCGGCACGCCTCACTGGCCCTCGCCGCCGCCGAGAAGTCCGCGGCCGCGCAGAAGCGGGAGCTCGCCGACGCGCGCACCCTGTACGCGGCGTGGCAGGCCGCCGAGGCCGTGCTGCGCCACCGCGCCGCCGCCGACCGCGTGGCCCGTGTCTCCGCCGCGATCCAGGAGGCCGAGCGGGACGCGGCCCCGGCCCTGGCCGCGCGCACCAAGGCCGCCACGGATCTCGTACGGGCCCTGCACACGGCCGCCGAGAGCGCCGAGACCGTCGCCAACGAGGAAGAGGAGCGGTCCGCGCGGCTCCAGGAGGTCGGCGAGTCCGCCTACCGGGACCAGACGGCCGCCGCGACCGAGGCGCAGCGCGCCCGCAGCGAGGCCGGGCATCTGCGCCAGCGCCTCGCCGAGGTCGAGCAGGAGACCGCCGAGGCGGTCCGCGCGGGCTGGCTGGACGACAGCGCGCCCGACGCCGATCCGGCCCGTGCGGCCCTGGCCGCCAGCGACGCGGAGAAGACGGCGGTCGCTGCCTGGGACCAGGTCCGCGAAACTGCCCGGAAGGCCACGGAACAAGCGCGCGAGGCCGCCTCGGCCGAATCCCGCGCGGAACTCACCGCGGCCCGCGCGGCCGACGCGGCGACGGCGGCCCAGCGCGCCTACGAGACCGAACGCCGCACGGCCGAGGCGCTGGCGGCCGAGGGGCGGCTCGCGGAACTGCTGAGCCTGCCGGGCGCGACCGGGGCCGCGCGGGCAGGACTGCCGGCGCCCCGGACCGGACCGGACGCCACGGGCGCCACCGCGTCGGGTGCCGAGGCGGCCCACCGCACCGGAGGGGCGCCGTACGGCACCCCGGGGCGGCAGGGTGCCGCGGAGGCGGACCAGGCCGGGGCCGAGGGCACGCTCACCCCCGAGGACCTGGACCGCTTCGCCGACGAGCTGCGCGAACTGCTCGACGGCGCCGTCTCCTCCGCGGAGCGGCACCTGTTCGAACTGCGCACCGCCGCCGCCGACGACTCCCGGATCCTCGGCGCGCTCGGCGACGGCGGGCTGCTGCCGCCCGGCCCGGACGTACTGGCCACGGTGGAGTTCCTCGGCGAGCACGGCATCCCCGCGCTGCCCGGCTGGCGCTACCTCGCCCAGGCCGTCGACCCCGCCGACCACGCGCGCGTACTGGCCGCCCGGCCCGAGCTGGTCGACGGCGTGATCATCACCGACCCGGACACGCACGCGCGTGCCCGCGAGGCCCTCGCGGACGCGGCCCTGCTGCCGCGCTCCACCGTGGCCGTCGGCACCGCGGCCGCCCTGCTCGCCCCCACCCCGGCCGACGGCGCGCCGCAGGGCGACGTGTTCCTGGTCCCGCCGAACCCGGCCATGCACGACGAGCTCGCCGCCGACGAGGAACGGCAGGCGCTGCGCGCACGGGCCACCGAGCGGGACGAGGAGATCCGCACCCTGGCCGCCCGGCTCGGCAAGGACCGGGAGCTGGCGGCGCGGCTCGCCTCCTGGCGCACCGGCTGCCCCGCCGGCCGGCTGCCGGAGCTGGCACAGGCCGCCCAGGAAACGCGTGTGTTCGCCGAGGAGGCCGAGGCCGAGCTGGCCGAGGCGCGCAGCCTGCGGGCGGAGGCCGACGAGGCCGCCGCCGAGGTCGCCCAGGAGCGCGACGAGCGGCAGGAGGCCGCCCAGAAGGCGCGGCGGGCCGCCGACGCCCTCGCCGGACTCGCGTTCCGGCTGCGCGAGCGGGCCGGCTGGCAGGCCCGGCTGCGTGAACTCGCCGACGAGGCGGCCGAGTCCGAGGCCCGCGCCCAGGTCTGCCTGGAACGCGCCCGCGCCGCCGACGAGGACCGGCGCGCCGCTCAGCGCGCCGCCGACGACACCCGCCGCACCGCACGGGCGCTGCGCGCCGAGCGCTCCGAGATCGCCGGGGCCCCCGACGGCGTGCCGGAGAGCGACGGGGAGGCGCCCAAGGCGTCCCTGCCCGCCCTGCGCGAGGCCTACCGCGCCGCCTCCCAGGTCTACGAGAAGGTCGGTGTCGGTGCGGACCTGCGCGCCGAGCAGGCCCGAGCGGAGAGCGACGAGAGCGCCGCCCGCGCCGAACTCGACCGGCTCAGCAACAAGGTCCGTACCCGCGCGGAACAACTCCTGGAGTCCCCCGAGGGCTCCGACGGGCCGTCCCGGCAGGGCGCCGCCGCCCGCGCCGAGGAGCTGGTGCAGCTCCTGGAGACCCGGATGTCCTCCGCGAGTGAACAGCTCGGCCGGCTGCGCGGCGAGGCCGAGCGGCACGCGCCCGAGGACGGCGAGGTACACACCGAACTCCCCGAGGACCTGCTCCCGCGCGACGCCGAGCACGCACAGGCCCTGCTGCGCACGGCCACCGCGGAACTCGCCTCCCGGACCGGGGCGCTGGCCCAGGCCCGCGAGGCGCACGCCGAACTGCTGGAGTCCCACCGCGCCGCCGAGGACGCGGCCGGCGGTTTCGACGAGATCGCCGGCATGCTGCGCGACCAGATGCGCGAGCACACGAGCGACGAGGAGCAGGAGGAACCCGAGCCGTACCCGGGCAGCCCGGAGGACGCCCGGCAGGCGGCCGCCGAGGCCCGCAGGTCACTGCGCGGCTGCGCCGCCGACCTGTCCGCCGCCGAGGCCGCCGTCCGCGAGGCGAGCGACATCCTCGTCCGGCACGCCAACTCCACCCGCTACGAGCAGGTGCGCACCCCCGCCCGGCAGCAGATCCGCGAACTGCCCGCCTCCGCCCTGCCCGAGCACGCCAAGAAATGGGCGGAGGCCTTCGCGCCCCGGCTCCGGGTGCTCACCGACGAGCTGGCCCAACTGGAACGCAACCGGGACTCGATCGTGGACCGGTTGCGCGGACTGGTCGAGTCGGCGCTCGCCACGCTCAGGTCGGCCCAGCGCCTGTCCCGCCTTCCGGAAGGGCTCGGCGAGTGGTCCGGGCAGGAGTTCCTGCGCATCCGCTTCGACGAGCCCGACCAGGCCACGCTCACCGAGCGGCTCGGCGAGGTCATCGACGAGGCGACCCGCGCCGCCGTGAAGAAGAACTCGGACCTGCGGCGCGACGGCATGTCCCTGTTGCTGCGCGGAGTCGGCGCGGCGCTCCAGCCCAAGGGCGTCGCCGTGGAGATCCTCAAGCCGGACGCCGTCCTGCGCGCCGAGCGGGTCCCCGTCGGGCAGATGGGCGACGTGTTCTCCGGCGGCCAGCTGCTCACCGCGGCCATCGCCCTGTACTGCACGATGGCCGCCCTGAGGTCGAACGACCGCGGCCGCGACAAGCACCGCCACGCGGGCACGCTCTTCCTGGACAACCCGATCGGCCGCGCCAACGCCACCTATCTGCTGGAGCTCCAGCGGGCTGTCTCGGACGCCCTCGGTGTGCAACTCCTCTACACCACCGGCCTGTTCGACACGACGGCGCTCGCCGAGTTCCCCCTGGTGATCCGGCTGCGCAACGACGCCGACCTCAGGGCCGGGCTGAAGTACATCAGTGTGGAGGAGCATCTGAGGCCGGGGCTGCCGCAGCAGACTCCCGCGGGCGAGGCGGTGCACAGCGAGATCACGGCGACCCGGATGTTCAAGCGCCCGGCGTGACGGCCCGGCCGGGCCGGGGCACTCGACCGGCTCGACCGAGCCCGGCCACACGACCGGCCGCCGTCCGCCGGCGGCCGGTACCCCTACGGATGCGACAACTGGCTCGAGCCGCCCGGGCCGTGTATCCGCTTCCCTGCCCGCTCGGCCCGCCGCGCCTGACGCCGCTCGCGCCGCAGAGCCCGCGCGGTGCTGCTCGGCACCGACACCACGCCGTTGCGCTGGTTCCACACCTGGCGGGTCACCCACACGTCGAGCGCCGCCCAGGTGGCCACCACCGTGCTGGCCACGCTGCTCAGAAGCATCGGGAACGCCAACCACGCCCCGGACACGCTGAACAGGAACGCCACCACGGCCTGTATCAGCGTCACGGAGACGATCAGCACCGCCCGCACGGCGGCCGAACGCACCGGATCCGGCAGCCTGCGCCGCCGCGCGGGCTCCTCGACCCACAACGGCTTGTAGGACGGCTGCCCGCCCCGCCCGCCCGTGTGCACCGAAGACCCGTACGCCCCCGGCCGCTCCGCTGTCCCCATCACTGCGTCCCTCCCCACCGCCGGCAGACCGCTCGCCCCGGTGCCCGAAGAACCGGCTCCCCAGTGGCTGCCCGGCTTGCGCTGTTTTACGCGGCCCGGACGCGCACTGCGCCTCCTGTGGCCGATTCCGCCCCCATCTCCCATGGACAAGGACGAACGAGACGTCACGAAGATTCCCGGCCGACGAAAAAAATCGGTCAACCGACCAGGCTGGGCGCCCCGTTCCCGTACCCCCGCCACCACGGCCTTCCAGACCGGCATCTCCCGCAATGCCCCGACAACTCACCCGCACCCGGCACTCATACGGAAGTACTGGTTCCGGACAGCTCTTCGAGTTGACTGCATGTCGGTAGTAGGCTCGCGCCGTTTGTTGACGCACATGTGTACCCCCGGGCCTCTGGGGGACGAGCTGGGGGAGGCCATGCGCTTTCGCGGGAAGTCCATCCGCCGGAAGATCGTGGCGCTGCTGCTCGTGCCGCTGCTCTCGCTCACCGCGATCTGGGCCTTCGCCACGCTGATCACCGGGCGGCAGGTGACGCAGCTGTTCAACGCGTCCTCCGTGGTGGAGGAGGTCGCCTACCCCACCGAGGACACCGTCCGGGTCCTGCAACAGGAACGCCGCCAGACCCTCGTCCATCTCGCCGACCCCCGCGCCTCCGACGGCCTCGCCGCACTGCGGCGCAGCAGGAGCGCCACCGACGAGGCGATCGCCAGGATCCGCAGGACCGCGAAGAACCCCGACGTCCGCGAAGCGCTCGGCCCGTCCGGTGCCGGACGCCTGAGCGTCGCGATGGACGCCTTCGACGGCATCGACTCGCTGCGCCGCAGTGTCGAGGACCGCACCGTCGGGCGCGCCGAGGCACTCGACCTCTACAACCAGCTCATCGACCCCTGCTACGCCCTGCTCGCCAACCTCCACGTCGTCGACGACGTCGACCTGGCCCGGCAGTACCGCGCCCTGGTCGGCCTTGCCCAGGCCCGCGAACTCCTCTCCCGCGAGGACGCGTTGCTCGGCTCCTCGCTGATTGTCGGCCGCCTGTCCCGCGACGAGACCCGCGGCATCTCCGACCTGGTCGCCCAGCGCTCCCTGCTGTACGGCGTCGACCTGCCCCTGCTGCCCTCCTCCGAACGCGGCCGCTACGACCGCTTCTGGCAGAACGCCTCCTCCGCGCCGCTGCGGACCGCCGAACAGGCCGCCGTCTCCAGCACGTCCGGCACACCGCGGGGGGTGAGCGTGCAGAGCTGGGACACCGCCGCCGGGGACGTCCTCGACGAGCTGGGCACCCTCAACGACGAGGCGAACGACCGCTTCCAGGACCGTGTCCGCCCGGTCGCGATGGACGTCATCCTGGAGGCCGCCGTCGCGGGCGTCCTCGGCCTGATCGCCGTGCTGGTCTCGCTCGTCCTGTCCGTGCGCGTCGGCCGCGGCCTCATCCGCGACCTCAGGCAACTGCGCCTGGAGGCCCACGAGGCCTCCGGTGTCCGGCTGCCCAGCGTGATGCGCCGGCTGTCGGCCGGCGAACAGGTCGACGTCGAGACCGAGGTCCCGCGCCTGGAGTACGACAGGAACGAGATCGGCGAGGTCGGCCAGGCCTTGAACACCTTGCAGCGGGCCGCCGTCGAGGCCGCCGTCAAACAGGCCGAACTCCGCGCCGGAGTCTCCGAGGTCTTCGTCAACCTCGCCCGTCGCAGCCAGGTCCTGCTGCACAAGCAGCTCACCCTCCTCGACGCGATGGAACGCCGCACCGAGGACACCGACGAACTCGCCGACCTGTTCCGGCTGGACCACCTCACCACCCGTATGCGCCGGCACGCGGAAGGCCTGGTGATCCTGTCCGGTGCCGCCCCGTCCCGGCAGTGGCGCAAGCCCGTCCAGCTGATGGACATCGTGCGCGCCGCCGTCGCCGAGGTCGAGGACTACGAACGCATCGAGGTCCGGCGGCTGCCGCGCACCGCGGTCACTGGCCCCGCCGTCGCCGACCTCACCCATCTCGTGGCCGAACTCCTGGAGAACGCCACGGTGTTCTCGCCGCCGCACACCGCGGTCCAGGTCGTCGGCGAACGCGTCGCCAACGGCTTCACCCTGGAGATCCACGACCGGGGCCTCGGCATGGCCGCCGAGACGCTGCTGGACGCCAACCTCCGGCTCGCCGAGACACCCGAGTTCGAGCTCTCCGACACCGATCGGCTCGGGTTGTTCGTGGTCAGCCGACTCGCCCAGCGGCAGCACGTCCGGGTCTCTCTCCAGCCGTCCCCGTACGGCGGCACCACCGCGATCGTCTTCATCCCCGACGCGCTGCTGACGGACGACGTCCCGGACACCAACGGCATCGGCTTCCGCCTCGACCGGCCCACCGGGAAGGCCGACCGGGAGGGAGGCCGCAGGGCCGCTCTCGCCCAGGCACCCGTGCAACTGCCCGGACTGCCCGCCTCGGTCCTGGACGGGCCGGTGGAGCTGGAGGCACCCGTCGACCTGGACGCCCTCGAGAACTTCCCGGACGTCCTCGACGAGGAGGCCGGCGAGCACGGCGGACTGTTCGGTCCGCGACCCTCCCCGGCACGGCAGACGGCGCACGAGGCGCTGCCACGCAGCCTCGCCGAGCACCGGCAGAGCACGAGCCGGCGTGGCACGCCGCAGGAGACCGGCGAGGAGGAGAACCCGGGGCGCGCGGTCCCGCTGCCCCGGCGCCGGACACCCAAGCTGGTCAGCTCCCACGGACGCCCGGTCACCGAGCAGAGGTCCCGCCGTGAGACGGTCGGCGCCGAGGACCCGGCGGGTCCCGGCCGCCCGGAGCGCGAACCGGCGGCCCCGCTGCCGACCCGTCGTCGCGGCGAGTCCCCGCCCGGACCGGCCACGGCAGCGGCCGACGGCCGCAGGGAACGCGACAGCACCGAGGAGTCCCCGGCCACGAGCCAGGGAACGCGGCAGGCTCCGGCCCTTCCGCGGCGCACCGTCCGACCCGCGCCCGCCGGCGGCAGGCCGGACGGCGAGGAACGAGACCGGGCCGAAGCACCCGGCGGCCCGGGACCCGACGCGGGTCCGCTGCCCCGGCGCACACGGCAGGCCAGTCTCGCCCCGCAACTGAAGCGGAGCCCCGGCCGGCCCGAAGGGACCGGCCCCGACGCCGTCGAACGCGACGCCGACGAGGTACGCAGCCGGATGGCCTCGCTCCAGCGCGGCTGGCAGCGCGGCCGCGAGGAGAACGCCGCGGGGGACCATGCCCCGGACGGCAGCACAGCACAAGGAACGACAAAGGGGGACGGTCGATGACCGCACCGAAGGCGACCGGCCACACCACGACGGACAAGACGGGCAAGACAGACGAAATCAACAGAGTGAACAAGGTGGAGCTGAACTGGCTCCTCGACGAACTCGTGGACAGGGTCGCGAGCATCCGCAAGGCCATCGTCCTGTCCCGGGACGGACTGGCCACCGGCGTGTCCAAGGACCTGACCCGGGAGGACAGCGAGCACCTGGCCGCCGTGGCCTCCGGCTTCCACAGCCTCGCCAAGGGCGTGGGCCGGCACTTCGACGCGGGCGGCGTCCGCCAGACGGTCGTCGAGCTCGACGACGCCTTCCTGTTCGTCACAGCGGCCGGCGACGGCAGCTGCCTCGCCGTCCTGTCGGACGCCGACTCCGACGTCGGCCAGGTGGCCTACGAGATGACACTGCTGGTCAAGCGGGTCGGTGCGCATCTGGGTGCCGCTCCGCGCACCGATGTGCCCTGAGGCGGGTAGTGGGATGACATGAGCGGAGACGGTCAGGCACGAAGCCACTGGTTCGACGACGAGGCCGGACCGGTGGTCCGTCCGTACGCCATGACACGGGGCCGCACCAGCCATGCGGCCCAGCACCGCCTCGACCTGATCGCGGTGGTCGTCACGGAGCCCCATGTGGAGGACCCGGAGGCGGACGTCACGCTGTCCCCGGAACACGTGGACATCGTCGGGCTGTGCCGCTCTCCGCAGTCGGTCGCCGAACTCGCCGCGGAGCTCGATCTGCCCATCGGCGTGGTGCGCGTGCTCGTCGGCGACCTCGTGGACGAGGAGTACGTCCACGTGACGCGTCCGGTGCCGCCGGCGGAACTGCCGGACGAGAGCATCCTGCGGGACGTGATCAACGGCCTGCGGGCGCTGTGAGGGGTGGGAAAGCAGGGTGGTGACATGACGGGCTGGCAGTTCTGGGTCGACCGGGGCGGCACGTTCACCGACATCGTCGCGCGCCGCCCGGACGGACGTCTGGTCACGCACAAGCTGCTGTCCGACAACCCCGCGCGGTACGCCGACGCGGCCGTCGCGGGCATCCGCGCCCTCCTGGACGGCTCCGCCCGTTCCATCGAGTCGGTCCGCATGGGCACCACCGTGGCCACCAACGCCCTGCTGGAGCGCACGGGCGAGCGGACCGTCCTCGTCGTCACCCGCGGCTTCCGGGACGCCCTGCGCATCGCCTACCAGAACCGCCCGCATATCTTCGCCCGCCGTATCGAGCTGCCCGGGCTGCTGTACGAGCGGGTCGTCGAGGTCGACGAGCGCATCGCGGCCGACGGCACCGTCCTGCGCGCCCCCGACCTGGACGCGCTCGCCGGACCCCTGCGGCAGGCGTACGACGACGGGATCCGCGCCGTCGCCGTGGTCTGCCTGCACAGCCATCTGCACCCCGCGCACGAGAGGGCCGTCGGCGAGCTGGCCGCCCGCGTCGGCTTCCCGCAGATCTCGCTGTCCAGCGAGGTCAGCCCCCTGATGAAGCTCGTCCCGCGCGGCGACACCGCCGTCGTCGACGCCTACCTGTCGCCCGGGCTGCGCCGCTACGTCCAGCACGTCTCCGATGAACTGGACGGCGTGCGGCTGATGTTCATGCAGTCCAACGGCGGGCTCGCCGAGGCCGGGCAGTTCCGCGGCAAGGACGCCGTCCTGTCCGGCCCCGCGGGCGGCATCGTCGGCATGGCCCGCATGTCCCGGCTCGCCGGCTTCGACCGGGTCATCGGCTTCGACATGGGCGGCACCTCCACCGACGTCTCCCACTACGCGGGCGCGTACGAACGCGTCCTCACCACGCAGATCGCCGGCGTCCGGCTGCGCGCCCCCATGCTCGACATCCACACCGTGGCCGCCGGCGGCGGCTCGGTCCTGCACTTCGACGGCACCCGCTACCGGGTCGGACCGGACTCGGCGGGCGCCGACCCGGGACCCGCCTGCTACCGGGGCGGAGGCCCGCTCGCCGTCACCGACGCCAACGTCATGCTCGGCCGCATCCAGCCCGCCCACTTCCCCGAGGTGTTCGGCCCCGGCGGCGACCAGCCCCTCGACGAGGCACTCGTCCGCGAACGCTTCACCGGCCTCGCCCGCGAGATCCGTGAGCGGACGGGCGACGACCGCACCCCCGAGCAGGTGGCCGAGGGCTACCTGCAGATCGCCGTCGCCAACATCGCCAACGCCGTCAAGCGGATCTCCGTGCAGAAGGGCCACGACGTCACCCGCTACGCCCTCACCACCTTCGGCGGTGCGGGTGGACAGCACGCCTGCATGGTCGCCGACTCGCTCGGCATCCGTACCGTGCTCGTCCCGCCCATGGCGGGCGTTCTGTCCGCGCTCGGCATCGGCCTCGCCGACACCACGGCCATGCGCGAGCAGTCCGTCGAAGCACCCCTGGAGCCCGCCGCCATGCCGGGCGTGCTGAAGACCGCCGACGATCTGGAGGGCGCGGCCCGCGCGGAACTGCGCGCCGAGGACGTCCCCGAGGAGCGTGTCCGCGTCACCCGCCGCGCGCAGCTCCGCTACGACGGCACGGACACGACCCTCACCGTCGAGCTGACCGAGCCCGCCGCCATGCGGCGTGCCTTCGAAGAACGTCATCGCGCCACGTACTCCTTCACGCTCGACCGCCCGATCGTCGTCGAAGCCCTCTCCGTGGAAGCCACCGGCATCACCGAACCCCCCGATCTGTCCGCCCTCTCCCCGTACGAGCCCGCCCGGGCCGGCCGCTCCGCCGCTCCGGAGACCGTCCGCCTCCACACCGGCGGCGCCTGGCGCGACGTACCCCTCCACCGCCGTGAGGACCTGCCCCCCGGCGAGGCCGTCACCGGCCCCGCGATCGTCACCGAGGCCAGTGCGACGACCGTCGTCGACGACGGCTGGCGGGCCGTGGCGCGGGACGACGGGCATCTGCTCCTGGAACGCGTGGCGGTCACGCAGAGTTCCGATCTCGGTACGGAAGCCGACCCGGTCCTGCTGGAGGTGTTCAACAACCTCTTCATGTCGATCGCCGAGCAGATGGGCGCCCGGCTGGAGTCCACGGCCCAGTCGGTCAACATCAAGGAGCGCCTCGACTTCTCCTGCGCCCTGTTCGACCCGGACGGAAACCTGGTGGCCAACGCCCCGCACATCCCCGTGCACCTGGGCTCGATGGGCACCAGCGTCAAGGAGGTCATCCGGCGCCGCGGCCCCCGGACGCGGCCGGGCGACACCTACGCGGTCAACGACCCGTACCACGGCGGCACGCACTTGCCGGACGTCACCGTCGTCACCCCGGTGTTCGACACCGCCGGCACACACGGTGACCGCATCCTCTTCTACGTCGCCTCGCGCGGCCACCACGCCGAGATCGGCGGGATCGCGCCGGGCTCCATGCCGGCCGGCAGCCGCACCATCGAGGAGGAGGGCGTCCTCTTCGACAACTGGCTGCTCGCCGAGAACGGCCGCCTGCGCGAGGAGGAGACCCGCCGCCTGCTGACCGGCGCGCCCTACCCCTCCCGCAACCCGGAGACCAACCTCGCCGACCTGCGCGCCCAGATCGCCGCCAACCAGAAGGGCGTCGACGAGGTCGCCCGCATGATCGAGGACTTCGGCCTCGATGTCGTCCAGGCCTATATGCGGCACGTCCAGGACAACGCGGAGGAGGCCGTCCGCCGGGTCATCGACGCCCTGGACGACGGGGAGTACGCGTACGAGACCGACTCGGGCGCCGTCATCCGCGTACGCGTGCGCGTGGACCGCGAACACCGGTCGGCGACGATCGACTTCACCGGCACCTCCGCGCAGCTCGCGACCAACTTCAACGCCCCGTTCTCCGTGGTCAACGCGGTCGTCCTCTATGTCTTCCGCACGCTGGTCGCCGACGACATCCCGCTCAACGACGGCTGCCTGCGCCCCCTGGAGATCATCGTGCCGCCCGGCTCCATGCTCTCGCCGCGGCCCCCGGCCGCCGTCGTCGCGGGCAACGTCGAGACCTCCCAGGCGATCACCGGCGCCCTCTACGCGGCGCTCGGCGTCCAGGCGGAAGGCTCCGGCACGATGAACAACATCACCTTCGGCAACGAGCGCCACCAGTACTACGAGACCGTCGCCTCCGGCTCGGGCGCGGGCGACGGATTCCCCGGCGCCTGCGTCGTCCAGACGCACATGACCAACTCCCGGCTCACCGACCCCGAAGTCCTCGAATGGCGGCTGCCCGTACGGCTGGAGGAGTTCACGGTCCGGCACGGCAGCGGCGGCGCCGGACGGTGGCCGGGCGGGGACGGCGCGGTGCGCCGCATCCGCTTCCTGGAGGCCATGACCGTCTCCACACTCTGCCAGCACCGCAGGGTGCGCCCCTACGGCATGGCGGGCGGCGAGCCCGGCGCACTGGGCGCCAACCGGGTGGAACACGCGGACGGCACGGTCACCGAACTCGGCGGAAGCGACTCCGCGGACGTCGCCCCCGGCGACGTACTGGTCGTCGAAACCCCCGGCGGCGGAGGATACGGCCCGCCGTCGCCCGACCCACATCGAGCAGGAGAAGAGATCGATGATCTTCGGCCGTTCTGAGCGCGGCAAGCCCCCGGTCGAGCCCGTCACGCTCAAGATCCTGGTGGCCGGCGGCTTCGGCGTGGGCAAGACGACCCTCGTCGGCGCGGTCAGTGAGATCAGGCCGCTGCGCACCGAGGAGCTGCTGACCGAGGCCGGGCGGCCGGTCGACGACGTCAGCGGCGTGGAGGGCAAGCACACCACCACGGTGGCCATGGACTTCGGCCGTATCACGCTGCGCGAGGACTTGGTGCTGTACCTGTTCGGGACGCCGGGGCAGGAGCGGTTCTGGTTCATGTGGGACGAGCTGTCCGAGGGCGCGCTCGGCGCGGTCGTGCTGGCCGACACCCGCCGCCTCGAGGACTGCTTCGCCGCCGTGGACTACTTCGAGCGGCGCTCCATCCCCTTCCTCGTCGCCGTCAACTGCTTCGAGGCCGCCGCCCGCTATCCCGTGGACACCGTCCGCCAGGCCCTCGACCTCGACGACCACGTCCCGCTGCTGCTGTGCGACGCCCGCGAACGCGAGTCGGTGAAGGAGGTCCTCATCGAGGTCGTCCAGCACGCGATGGCCCACGCCGCGGACCGCCGCCGGGCCGCCGCCATCTGACGCCGCGTACGAGGGCCCAGGGGACTCCTGGTTCTCGCCTAGTTCTCGCCGTCCTCCAGCCAGCCGAAGCTCTTCTCCACGGCCTTGCGCCAGTTGCGGTACTCGCGGTCACGGACCGAGGCGTCCATGGACGGGGTCCACTCGGCGTCCTTCTGCCAGTGCGACTTGAGCTCTTCGAGGTCGTTCCACACGCCCGTGGCCAGTCCGGCCGCGTACGCGGCGCCCAGGCAGGTCGTCTCGGAGATCCTGGGACGGATCACCGGCACGTCGAGCACGTCCGCCTGGTGCTGCATGAGCAGGTTGTTCTTGGTCATGCCGCCATCGACCTTCAGGGTCGTCAGCCGGACCCCGGAGTCCTGGTACATGGCGTCCACGACCTCGCGCGTCTGCCAGCTGGTCGCCTCCAGCACCGCCCGCGCCAGGTGCGCCTTGGTGACGTACCGGGTCAGGCCGGTGATCACCCCGCGCGCGTCGGAGCGCCAGTACGGCGCGAACAGGCCGGAGAAGGCGGGCACGATGTACGCGCCGCCGTTGTTCTCCGCGCTCGCCGCCAGCGGCTCGATCTCGTCCGCGGTGCGGATGATGCCGAGCTGGTCGCGGAACCATTGCACCAGCGCGCCCGTGATGGCGATGGCGCCCTCCAGGCAGTACACGGGGGCCTCGTCGCCGATCTTGTAGCCCATGGTGGTGAGCAGGCCGCTCTTGGACGGCACGGGCCGGTTGCCCGTGTTCAGCAGCAGGAAGCTGCCGGTGCCGTACGTGTTCTTGGCGTCGCCCACGTCATAGCAGGCCTGCCCGAACACGGCCGCCTGCTGGTCGCCGAGGGCGGAGGCCACGGGAACCCCGGCGAGCTGGCCGACGGCGGTCCCGTACACCTCGGAGGAGGATCTGATCTCGGGCAGCATCGCCTCGGGGACGTTCATGGCGGACAGGATCGACTGGTCCCACTGGAGGCTCTGCAGGTTCATCAGCATGGTGCGGCCGGCGTTGGTGACGTCGGTGACGTGCCGGCCGCCGTCGACTCCGCCGGTGAGGTTCCAGATCAGCCACGTGTCGATCGTGCCGAAGGCGATCTCACCGCGCTCGGCGCGATCGCGCAGGCCTGGCACGTTGTCCAGCAGCCAGACCGCCTTGGGGCCGGAGAAGTAGCTGGCGAGCGGCAGGCCGGTCTGCTCGCGGAAACGATCCTGCCCTTCGGAGCCGCCCAGCTCGTTGCAGAGCGCCGCGGTCCGCGTGTCCTGCCAGACGATCGCGTTGTGCACGGGCTTGCCGGTGGCCCGGTCCCACAGGACGGTCGTCTCGCGCTGGTTGGTGATGCCGAGGGCGCTGAGCTGGTCGGCACGCAGCCCCGCCTTGGCGAGGGCGCCCGCGACCACCGCCTGCACCTTCGACCAGATCTCGGTGGCGTCGTGCTCCACCCAGCCCGGCTTGGGGAAGATCTGGCGGTGCTCGCGCTGGTCGACGGCGACGATGGCGCCACTGTGGTCGAAGACGATGCAGCGGCTCGAGGTGGTGCCCTGGTCGATGGCGGCCACGAACCTCTCGGCGTTGTCCGTCATGGCTATCCCTTGGGGAGTGGAGAAACGGCTGAGGGCCGGGACCATTCATCCCCTGCGCCCTCACTGGTAACAGTTTGTCCCACGTTGACGAAAACAGCCCGGGATGGGCGGCGAAGGCGCCGACGCCCGAGACGACCGGGTCCGGGGAGTGGGGGAAGTGTTCACCCGCCCACAGGGAGCGTCAAGGACACCGGCGGCAACGGTGACAACCACCGACGGAGGACGTCCGCCCGCTGATCGGATACAGTCCGCGCGTGCCCGAAACCCCGCACCCGACCGCCAACTCCGTACCGCACTCCCACTGTTCGAGCTGCGGAGCGCCTTACGGCGAGGGCGTCACCGGCTGGCCCCGCACCTGCCCGGCCTGCGGCACCGCGGCCTACCGCAACCCGCTGCCGGTCGCGGTGGCCCTCCAACCCGTGTACGACACCCGGGGCACCGCCCTGGTCGTCATCACCCGCACCATCGCCCCCGCGCGCGGGGGCACGGCTCTGCCGGGCGGCTACATCGACGACCACGAGGACTGGCGCCAGGCCGTCGTCCGCGAGCTCCAGGAGGAGACCGGGATCGAGGCGGCCGCACGCGATGTGCGGCTCGCCGACGCGATGAGCTCGCCCGATGGACATCTGCTGCTCTTCGGACTGCTTCCGGAGCGCCCCGCCGAGGGCCTGCCGCAGTTCACCCCCACCGACGAGACGGAGGATCGCCACCTGCTGCGCAGGCCCGCTGAGCTCGCCTTCCCGCTGCACACCCGGGCCGTCCGGGCCTGGTTCGACGGCCGCTACCTCTGAAAGGCCGCAGACGCTCCAACGGCTGCTCGGTGCCCGCCCGAACTCAGGACGCGCCGAGCCCCCGTATGCGCACCGGGTGGGGCGGCTCGCCGGCACCCTCCCGCTCGCGCTCGACGACCACCTCCCCGCCCTGCCAACGGGTCGCGTAGCGTTCGATCTCCGGCTCCTCCCAGCCGTCGCCCGCGTCCGGCACCACCAGCCCGCCGCCCGTACGCCCCGGGGCGGGCGCCCACGCCTCCAGCTCCAGGCCGCCGCCCTCACCCCGCACGGGAATGACGGCGCCCGCGCGCGCGAACACCGGAATCCGCGCGAGCGGGGCGTCGACCAGCACCTGCCCCGGCCCCTCGTACGCCCGTCCCGTCGCCGTGTCGTACCAGCGGCCCCGCGGCAGCCGCACCGCCCGCCGGTCCGTACCGGAGTCGAGGACGGGCGCCACCAGAAGGCCGTCGCCGAGCAGGAAGGCGTCCTCGCAGTCCCGCAGAGCGCGGTCCTCCGGCGCGCCCCACCACAGCGGCCGCACACAGGGCGCCCCGGTGCGCCGCGCCAGGTGCGCAAGCGTCACGAAGTACGGCAGCAGACGCCGGCGCTCGACGAGCGCCACGCGCGCGTGCTCCAGGACCTCCGGAGCGAAATCCCACGGCTCCCCGCGCTCCGCCCGCGGGCTCGCGAGCGTGCGGAACAGCGGCAGAAAGGACCCCAGTTGGAGCCGGCGCAGATACAGCTCGGGGGAGGGGAGGCCATCGGACCCGCCCACGTCCGGGCCGGAGTACGGCACTCCGCACAGACCCACTCCCAGCACCAGTGACAGCGACGCCCGCAGTCCCGGCCAGCCGGTGGCCACGTTGCCCGGCCAGATGCCGCCGTAGCGCTGCATCCCGGCCCAGCCCGAGCGCGAGAAGAGGAACGGCCGCTCCTCGGGCACCAGGTCTCGCAGCCCCTCGTACGCCGCCTCGGCCATGCACAGGGCGTACACGTTGTGTGCCTGGCGATGGTCGCCGCCCCGGCCCTCCAGGGCGTGCCGGGCAGACCTGGGCAGGGTCGTCTCGCCGAAGGCGGCGAAGGAGGTCGGCTCGTTCATGTCGTGCCGGAAACCGGCGAAGCCCTGCCCCAGCCGCTCCCGGTACAAGCCGCCCCACCACTGCCGCACGCGCGCGTGCGTGAAGTCCGGGAAAACCGCTTCTCCGGGCCGGGCGACGCCCCGCACCACCCGGCCCGAGGCGTCCCGCACGAAGGCGTCCGCGGCCGTTCCGCCGTCGTACACGGCGTTCCCCGGCGCGGCCCTCACGGCAGGTTCGACGACGGACACCATCCGGATCCCGTCGCGCCGCAACTCCTCGGCCAGCACCGGCAGCTTGGGGAAGCGGTCCTCGTCGACGGTGAACACCTGGTGCGCGTCGTGGTGGTCGGTGTCCAGGTGCACGGCGTCCAGCGGCAGTTCGTGCTCGTGGTAGCTCGCGACGATCCGCCGCACCTCCTGTTCGCCGCCGGAGCCCCACCGTGCGTGATGGTGCCCCAGGGCCCATGCGGGCGGGACCGCGGCCGGTCCGGTGAGCGAGGACCAGACGTGCGCCACGCGCGCGGGGGTGCCGGCGACCACCCAGCAGCGCAGCGGACCGCCGGCCATCCTGAACTCGCTCGCCCCGGCCCGGTCGTGGCCCGAGCCGGCGCCCTCCGCCCCCTCCCGGAGCGTGACCGTGCCGTCCCAGGAGTTGTCGTGGAACACCAGGTGCGTGCCCGCGTCGGCCACGACCAGCTGGACCGGCATGGTGACGTGGAGCGGGTCGTCACCGGGACCGAACGCATGGCCCGGATCGGTGTTCCACAGGCGATAGGTGCCGTCGCGCAACCGGGGACCACCGGCCCGGCCGCCGAGACCGAAGAACCGCGCGTCGGCCGCCACCTCCGACCGCTGCGACCACCGTGCGGGGCCCCCGTCGACCGGCTCCCACCACCGGGGCGGCAGATCACGGCGCAGCGGCACGCCCCCGGGCGTGCGGACCTCGATCGCGCCGAGCCGCGAGACACCGACGGTGACCCGCTCGGCCACGACCCGCCAGCCACCGTCCTTGTCCGGCTCCAGCACCGCACGCGGGTCCGGCTCGGGGCACGGGCGGGCGAGCGCGTACGACGGCTCGGGCCCGGCGCCGTCCCAGCCCCAGAAGACGGCCCCGTTCCCGGCGACGGCGATACGGAGCTCCGAGCGGGCGAAGCGGACGACACCGCCCCCGGGCCCGGGCGCCACGTCCCGCACCGCACCGGGCACCCGCGCGCGTTCGGCCCCCCGCGACGGCAGGCCGCCGGCGTCCGCACGCCGCCGGCGCCACGCGGCGCGTACGGTGCGCAGCCCCTGGGCCACCCCCGCCGAACCGACCGCCTTCATCGAACGCACCAGGTCACGACCGTCCATGCTGCTCACCCTGCCATCGACGGCCATTGGCGCGTGTGGCGTTCAACTGCCGTTCATCCGTGCCGCGACCACATCTTCACGACGCGGACTATGTGCGGTGCACCCTGGTGCAGAAGTCGATCACATGGCATCGTCCGTGTCAGCCGCGTCACGCGCACACCCCAGCACGTGCGCGGACCGACGCACACGACGCGCACAGTCCGGGAGCCGCCCCATGTCGACCGCGAACCCCCTGCCGCTCTGGCGGCCCGATCCGCAGCGGATCGCCCAGGCACAGATCACGAAGTTCCAGTCCTGGGCGGCCGAGCACCACGGCGCCCCGGCCCTGGGCGGTTACCCGGCCCTGCACCGCTGGTCCGTCGACGAGCTGGAAACCTTCTGGAAAGCCGTGACGCAGTGGTTCGACGTACGGTTCACCAGCCCCTACGCGCGCGTGCTGGGCGACCGGTCGATGCCCGGCGCCGAATGGTTCCCCGGCGCCACCCTGAACTACGCCGAACACGCCCTGCGCGCGGCCGCCACGCGCGCGAACGAGCCCGCCCTCCTCCACGTCGACGAGACGCACGAACCGCGCCCGGTGACCTGGTCCGAGCTGCGCCGCCAGGTGGGCTCCCTGGCCGCCGAGCTGCGCGCCCTCGGCGTACGCCCGGGGGACAGGATCAGCGGCTATCTGCCGAACATCCCCCAGGCCGTCGTCGCCCTCCTCGCCACGGCCGCCGTCGGCGCCGTCTGGACGTCCTGCGCCCCCGACTTCGGCGCCCGCAGCGTCCTCGACCGCTTCCAGCAGGTGGAACCGGTCGTCCTGTTCACCGTCGACGGCTACCGCTACGGCGGCAAGGAGCACGACCGCCGCGACGTCGTCGCCGAACTGCGCCGCGAACTGCCCACCCTGCGCGCGGTCGTCCACATCCCGCTCCTGGGCACCGAAGCCCCCGAGGGCGCCCTGGAGTGGTCCTACCTGACCTCCGCCGACGTCGACCCCGTCTTCGAACCGGTGCCCTTCGACCACCCCCTGTGGGTGCTGTACTCCTCGGGCACCACCGGCCTGCCCAAGGCGATCGTGCAGTCCCAGGGCGGCATCCTCGTCGAGCACCTCAAGCAGCTCGGCCTGCACTGCGACCTCGGCCCAGGGGACCGCTTCTTCTGGTACACGTCGACCGGCTGGATGATGTGGAACTTCCTCGTCTCCGGGCTGCTGACCGGCACGACGGTCATCCTGTACGACGGCAGCCCCGGCTACCCCGACACCGGCGCCCAGTGGCGTATCGCCGAACGCACCGGAGCCACCCTGTTCGGCACCTCCGCCGCCTACGTGATGGCCTGCCGCAAGGCGGGAGTGCACCCCTCGCGCGACTTCGACCTGCCGAAGGTGCGGTGCGTCGCGACGACCGGATCGCCGCTGCCGCCCGACGGATTCCGCTGGCTGCACGACGAGGTCCGCGAGGACCTGTGGATCGCCTCCGTCAGCGGCGGCACCGACGTGTGCTCCTGCTTCGCGGGAGCGGTACCGACCCTCCCGGTCCACATCGGCGAGCTCCAGGCCCCGTGCCTGGGCACCGACCTCCAGTCCTGGGACCCGAACGGCGCACCGCTGATCGACGAGGTCGGCGAACTCGTCGTCACCAACCCCATGCCGTCCATGCCGATCCACTTCTGGAACGACCCCGACGGCAGCCGCTACCACGACAGCTACTTCGCCATGTACCCCGGCGTGTGGCGGCACGGCGACTGGATCACGCTCACCTCCCGCGACTCGGTGATCATCCACGGCCGCTCCGACTCCACGCTCAACCGCCAGGGCGTGCGGATGGGCTCCGCCGACATCTACGAAGCCGTCGAACGCCTCCCCGAGATCAAGGAATCCCTCGTCATCGGCGTCGAACAGCCCGACGGCGGCTACTGGATGCCCCTCTTCGTGCAGCTGGCACCCGGAGCCGCGCTCGACGACGCGCTGCTCGGCCGCATCAAGCGGACCATCCGCGAACAGCTCTCCCCACGCCACGTCCCCGACGAGGTCATCGAGGTGCCGGGCATCCCGCACACCCTCACAGGCAAGCGCATCGAGGTCCCGGTCAAGCGCCTTCTCCAGGGCACGCCGCTGGACAAGGCGGTCAACCCCGGCTCGGTCGACGACCTCGACCTGCTGCGCTTCTACGAGGAGCTGGCCCGCAAGCGCGCCTGAGCGCCGCGTCCCCCCACCGCCCCACGGTGGGGGGACCCGCAGGCTCCGTGAACGCCTGCCCGCCCCCGTTGTCAGTGGCTCCGGTTACGGTGAGTGAGCATTGATCGACTGCGCTCACAGGGGGAAACATGGCGCACACCGACCATCTGACCATGCGGCGCGTCCTGCGCCGGGAGATCGCCGGCACCATCGGCCTGCTCACCGACGAACAGGACTTCCGCGCCATGCGGCGCTACCGCAGCTTCACGTTCGACGACCACACCACCTATCTCCACCAGGTCGAGAAACTCCTCCAACTCGTGGCCGCTCAGGGCGGCCACACCACGGTGGCCCTCTTCGACCCGGAGGAGTACGCCGAATACTGCGCCGCGAGCGGCCTCGACCCCGACATCCCGTCCAGCCGCGCCCGCTTCACCGCCGAACTCGCGAGCACGGGCCCCACCCTTCCCTACGACGGCCGGCCCCTGGCCGAGCTCGTCCCCGACCTCGTCGACGAGGCCGTCCGCCAGGCCACCTGGGAGTACGCCTCCACCCTGCTGGCCCGGCTCGGCCCCTGTGCCTCCTGCGGCGAGAACATCGGCCGTGCCGCCTTCGCACGGGCCGCGGACCTCGTCGTCCGCATCCTCGACACGGCCCCGCCCGGCAACCGGCACCTGGTGTGCAGCGTCACCGGCACACCTGAAACCCTTGTCGCCGTCCTCCACGCCGACGACGAAGGCGACGCCACACAGCTCGACGAGGCCGAAGCCCTGGAGTTCACCACGGTCCTTGCCCTCGGCATCGCCACCGACGGCCCCGGCGGACTCGTCATGCGTACCACCGCCCCCGGCACCGCCGACCGCGTCTACGGCTGGCGACTGCGCGCCGGCGGCCTCGAACCCCTCACCGCCGGCGAGGTCTTCGACGCCTACTGCACCGACATCGAATCCGGTGACCTGATCTCCCCGGAATCCGGCGTCGACTACGGCGAGCCGCCCGACCTCGGAGCGGAAGAAGGACCCGCCCCACAGCACGGCTGAAACACCCGAGGGGCGCCCCACCCGACAGGTGGAGCGCCCCTCGAAGACCAGCCGGCGAACGGCGGGCCACGGTCACTCGCCGGACAGCACCGCCTGCGCCGCGGTGCGCGCCTCGTCCGCGCTGTCCGCGGCACGCGCCGCCGCGGCCGCACGCTCGCACTGCGCCAGCGTGTACTTCGCCAGCGTCGCCCGTACATAGGGAAGCGACGCCGCACCCATGGAAAGGGAGGTGACACCCAGACCGGTCAGCACACACGCGAGCATCGGGTCGGACGCGGCCTCACCGCAGACCCCGCAGCTCTTGCCCTCGGCCCGCGCCGCCTCGGCGGCGATCGCGACCAGGTCGAGCAGCGCGGGCTGCCACGGGTCCTGCAACCGCGACACCGCGCCCACCTGACGGTCGGCGGCGAAGGTGTACTGCGCCAGGTCATTGGTCCCCAGCGACAGGAACTCCACCTCCTGAAGCACCGAGCGCGCCCGCAGCGCGGCCGACGGGATCTCGACCATCGCACCGAACTTCGCCCGCAGCCCCGCGGCACGGCACGCGTCCGCGAACGCCTTGGCGTCCGTCCGGTCCGCGACCATCGGGGCCATCACCTCGAGGTAGACCGGCAGGCCCTCGGCAGCCTTTGCGAGCGCCGACAACTGGGTGCGCAGCACCTCGGGGTGCTCGAGCAGCGTCCGCAGCCCCCGCACACCGAGAGCCGGGTTCGGCTCGTCGGCCGGCGTCAGGAAGTCCAGCGGCTTGTCCGCGCCCGCATCCAGCACACGCACCACGACCCGGCCCTCGGGGAAGGCCTCCAGCACCTGCTGGTAGGTCTCGACCTGCTTCTCCTCGGACGGCGCGCTCTTGCTGTCGTCCAGGAACAGGAACTCGGTCCGGAACAGACCGACACCCTCGGCACCGGCCGCGAGCGCCGCCGCCACATCCGCGGGACCGCCGATGTTCGCGAGCAACGGCACCTTGTGGCCGTCCGAAGTGGCACCGGGACCGGTCGCGGAGGCCAGCGCCGCCTTGCGCTCGGCGGCCGAGGCCTCCAGCTGCGCCTTCTTCTCCTCACCGGGGTTCACGAAGATCTCGCCGGTGCTGCCGTCGACGGCGATCACCGTGCCCTCGGCCAGCTCGACGGCGCCGGGCAGCGCCACGACGGCCGGCACACCGAGCGCCCGCGCCAGAATCGCGCTGTGACTCGTCGGCCCGCCCTCCTCGGTGACGAAGCCCAGGACCAGGGTCGGGTCCAACAGCGCCGTGTCCGCCGGCGCCAAGTCACGGGCGACCAGCACATACGGCTCGTCGCTGTCCGGCACACCCGGCATCGGCACACCGAGCAGACGGGCGACGATACGATTCCGCACGTCGTCCAGGTCGGCCACCCGGCCCGCGAGGTACTCACCGGCACCGGCGAGCAGGTCCCGGTAGGCGGCGAACGCGTCGTACACCGCGCGCTCGGCCGTGCTGCCGACGGCGATACGCCGATCCACATCCGCGATCAGCTCGGGGTCCTGCGCCATCAAGGCCTGCGCCTCGAGCACCGCCTGCGCCTCGCCGCCGGCCAGATTGCCGCGCGCCATCAGATCGGCTGCCACGGCCTCCACCGCCTGACGGGCGCGCCCCTGTTCACGCTCCGCCTCTTCCGCGGGGATCTGCCTGGCAGGCGGCTCCAGCACCGCCGTCCCCATGTGCCGAACCTCGCCAATCGCCACACCGTGGCTCACACCGACGCCTCGCAGCGTTGTCTCCATCTCACCCGTCTCCGATAGTGCGGCGGGTCCCACCGCCGCGGTGGTTGTCGTGCGCCGTCCCCGGGAAGGCCGCCCCTGGGAAGGCAGTGGTGTCACTCCCAGGTGAAGAGACGGTCGCCGGCCTTCACTTCTCCGTTGTCGCGGAGATCGGAGAGGCTGTCGGCGGTGGCCTCCAAGGCCACGACCGGGCACACGGGGGACTTGCCCGCGGCTTCGACGGCGGCGGGGTTCCAGCGCACCACCGCCTGGCCGCGCACCACCGTGTCGCCCTTCTTCACCAGCAGCTCGAAGCCCTCGCCGTTGAGCTGCACGGTGTCGATGCCGAGGTGGGTGAGCACCCCGCGCCCCTCCTCGTCGACGACGACGAAGGCGTGCGGGTGCAGCGAGACGATGACTCCGTCCACGGGGGCCACGGCGTCGGCGGGCTCGCGTACCGGGTCGAGCGCCGTGCCGGGGCCGACCATGGCCCCGGAGAAGACCGGATCCGGCACGGCGGCCAGTCCGATGGCGCGTCCTGCGACGGGGGACGTCACGGTGGTCATGGGAAGCCTCCCAGGGGTGGAGATTCATGTGCGCCGTCACTGCCTCGCCGGAGACGGCGCAGTGCGGCAGCAGGCTATGTCACGGTAAGGACCGGTTACGGGCGAGAGCTTACACAGCTCACGTTGGTGGTCTAGACCACCAAACGAAATGATTTGCACCCACTCCGCGGATCCATGTACAGTCGTACCCCTGCTCGGGGCTGAGTGACGCCACCAGGCGTCCTTGCCGGGCAGCACTCATACTTGTCAGATCCTATCCCGGGATCACCTTCTGCATGCCCGCAGGACGGTGGTCAGGGAGACCGGAAAAGCCTGATAGAGTTTGGATCACCGAAGGGAAGCGCCCGGAGGAAAGCCCGAGAGGGTGAGTACGAAGGAAGCGTCCGTTCCTTGAGAACTCAACAGCGTGCCAAAAGTCAACGCCAGATATGTTGATACCCCGTCTCCAGCAATCTGCTGGGGCGAGGT